>JAIFNM010000185.1 GCA_020047725.1 Betaproteobacteria bacterium | reverse complement strand
CATGACGCGCTCGTTCTTGCGTTTGCTCTTTGCGTAGCCTATTGACAGGGACGCGGTCAGTGTGGCGTTGAAAAACAGCTGGCCGATCTTGCGGGCGATAATGGCTTTCCTGTCTGACCCCTGCAGGAAGGGGATGGTCTCAATCTGGAAGCCTTCTTCCGAAACGTTGGCCAGTATCGAAAAGATGCTCGTGCAATTCTGGGCGATGTAGTCGGCAAATTCCAGCTGTCCGTCCGGCGTGGTCGCGAATTGCCCTTCAACCGTCAGTGCGCCCGACTGCCAGTGGTAGGCAATCATCTGATGGGCACTGAGGTAGAGCAGGCGGGTGGTTTTCATTGGCATTGCCCGGACTAGGTTTTTATCTTGCTGATCACGTCATAAACTGGACCGAGCACAGAAAGCATGATCCATCCAAGCAGGCAGCCGAGTATCACGGTCAGCATCGGCTCGATCAACTGCTGTACCCGTTCGACCGACTCCTTTACGTCTCGATTATAGAAGTAACTGACGTTGATCAGCGCGTCATCAAGCGCCCCCGTGCTTTCGCCAACACGCAACATGCGGATCACCAGAGGCGGGAAGAAGCCGATGCTGTGGAAGGCCGCGGTCACGTTCTGGCCCTCGCTGATCAATTGTTCGACGCGTTCGAGGCCATGTCGCACGACCAGGTTGCCGACGACATCCTGCGTGGTTCGGATCGATTCGAGAATCGGGATACCGGAGGCGTAGAGCAGGGCGAAGGTGTTGGCAAAGCGGGAGAGAATTATTTTGCGCAGGATCTCGCCAACGAAGGGGATATTCAGCTTGATTCCGTCGAAACGGACGCGAGCCATTGGATTGTTGTGCAGCATGATCTTCAGGCCGAGAACAAGCAGAACGGGGAGCAGCAGCGCAACATACCAGTAGGACACCAGCAGGTCGGAAACAAAGAAAAGGATCTGGGTCTGCAGCGGCAGAACCTGCCCCATGTTTTTTACGAACTGCTTGAGCTGTGGCACCATGTAGATCATCAGAAAAAACGTGGCCGCGAGCACAATCGAGCCGACGAACGCCGGGTACATGATGAGTTTCTTGGTTTGCGAAGCCAGTTCATCTTCCCATTTGAGCGACTCGGTAAGGCTTTGCAGTACGGCGGGAAGCCGCCCAGTGGCTTCGCCGGCGCGGATCAGGCTGACAAACACCTTGTTGAATACTTTGGTCTGCCCTTCCATCGCTTGCGACAGCTTTTGCCCACCCTCGATGGACTCGACCAGGCCGGCGACGACCTCGCGAAAACGTGGGTGCTCAAGGCTGTCGCGCAGATCAGACAAGCCTTCCAGAATCGGTACGCCCGCCCGCACCAGTAATTCGAGATGAAAGCAGAAGTGGATGATTTCTCGGCGTGGCACGCCTCCCGCTGCGAACAGGCTGCGATTGCTGATCAGCTCGCCGTTGATGAGATCAAGCTCCATGCGTCTCAGGCGCATTTCAAGGTCTACATGATTGATCGCGTCGATTCGTCCAAGGACCGTGCGTCCATTTGGATCAACCGCCTTGTAGGTGTAGAGCGACATCGCTTACATCCGGTCGGTCAGGTCGACAACCCGGGCGAGTTCTTCGAGCGAGGTGGAGCCATCGAGAACGCGCCGCAAGCCATCATCCGCAAGCGCTACGAACCCCTGGCGATCAGCTAGCTGGCGGATCTCGCGGACGGTACTGCGACGTGCGATCAGCTCATCCATGTCAGCGTTCATGCGCAGGAGTTCCATGATCGCCCATGATCGCCAGTCGGCCGCGATAGCCCTGAAAATCACAGCGTTCGCAACCGCAGGGCCGGAAAATAACGGGTCGCGGCGCATCAGCCGTACCGCCGAGCAAGCGTGCCTCATGGGCCTCCGCTTGATAAGGTGTCTTGCAGTGCAGGCACAGGCGGCGAACCAGGCGCTGAGCAACGATGCCGATGATGTTCCCGGCCATGATGTCCGGCAAGATGCGCCGAGTTGGTATGCAGGGTCGAATAGACCTGATGGCCGGTCATGGCCGCACGCAGTGCCATTTCTGCGGTATCAGCATCCCGGATTTCGCCAACAAGAATGACATCCGGGTCCTGGCGCATCATCGAGCGAATGCCGTTGGCAAAATCGAGCTTGGCCGCTTCAGCGACCGAGGTCTGGCGAACCAGCGTCATCGGGTATTCAACAGGGTCTTCCAGGGTCATGATGTTCAGACCCTCGGAGTTGATGTGGTTGAGTACCGAGTAAAGCGTTGTTGTCTTGCCGCTGCCGGTCGGGCCGGTAACAAGAATGATGCCTTCCGGGCGGGCAATCATCAGCTTGAGCTGATCAAGCTGCTTTTCCGTCAGCCCCAGGCCTTCAAGCGGGACAAGGCCTTTCTGGCGGTCAAGAATACGCAGAACGATGTTTTCGCCGTGAATCGTCGGTTGCGCAGAAACACGGAAGTCGATTTGTCGGCCGCGCATGTTGAGTGTGATCCGGCCATCTTGCGGTGCGCGCGTCTCGGCAATGTTCATGCCGCTCATGACCTTGATGCGTACGGCCATTGCTGGCCAGTAGGACTGGTGCAGCGAGCGTATCTGCCTGAGCATGCCGTCGATACGGTAGCGGATCCGCAGGAAGCCGATTTCCGGCTCGAAGTGGATGTCGGAGGACTCACGCTTTACGGCATCGGTCAACAGTGAGTCAATCAGCCGGACGACCGGCTGGCTGTATTCGTCTGCGGACGACTGAAGTCCACGAAAGTCGATTTCCCCGGTCTCGATTTCGTGCAGGATGCCGTCAATCGACAGTTCATAGCCATAGGCTTGGTCGATGGCGCGATCAATTTCGGTTTCGCCGGCCAGCAGCGTATCGATCTCGATGTCGTCGTGGGTCAGTCCGCGGATCTTGTCGAGGGCAACAATGTCGTTGACGTCGGACAGGGCGATGGTCAGGCGTTGATTTTCAGCGTCGTAATCGAGCGGCAGAAGGTGGTGACGTTTGGCCAGTTCGCGTGGCACCAGGGCTAGCGCCGAGGCGTCAATGATCGCATTGGAGAGGTCAATACTCTGCTTGCCAAGGCTTTCGGAAAGCGCATCGCGCAAAGTGGCTTCCGAGACGAAGCCGAGCGAAACCAGCAGTTTGCCGACCGGCTGGTTGGATTTCATCTGCTCGAGCAAGGCGATCCGCAGCTGATCTTCGCTGAGAATTCCCTTTGCGATCAGAACCTGGCCAAGTTGTCGTTGTTGTGGTGAGGGAGCGTTCATCGGTTGGTTGGGAGCGAACGCTAATATGGACGATGACAGCGTGCCAGAATCACGGCTGCAGTTCAAGAACGCGGTTCTTGACCTGGATTCTGTTGAACGAGGTGTTTGCTGCGCCTGAGACGTTCAGCGCCATCTGATAGTACTGCGCAGCCAACTTGTTCTGGCGCAGGTGGTCCAGGCTGACGGCTAGGTTAAAGATGAAATCCGCGTTGTCCGGTTCGGTTGAGTAGGCGCGGAAGTACGCCTGTTGTGCCTCACTCCAGCGCAGTTGGCGCGCAAACAGATTACCCAGTGCGAAGTGCAGGGCGGGCGAGTCCGGCTGGCTGGCCAGCGCGGTTTTCAGGCGGCTTTCCGATTGCCCTGGATCGGCTTGACCTCGCGTATTGATTACTCCAGCTTGGGCTGTAGGGTCGTTGGGGTCGGATTCAAGTGCGTTCAAATAGTACGCCTGAGCTCGCTCTGCCTGCCCCTGCAGTGCGGCGATGGTGGCCAGGCCGAGCAGGGCGTCGGTGCTTTTTGCATCGCTGCGCAATACGCTTTCATAGCCACGCAGAGCTTCTTCCAATCGCCCGGCCTGCAAGGCATCATAGGCACGCTCGAGGGCCGGGTTTGACTTGGGTTGATTTTTACTGAGTCGAACCGGGCTGTCTGGTACTGCCTCCGACGCTTTTGATGGTGGCTTTTGCGCGCGAACTGGTTTGTCGTTTGACCGTGCGGAGGCTATGGCTGCCTTCGGGGCAAATGGCACGGCGGGTGCCGGCTCAGCCGTTGGCTTGGGGGCTTCTAGAGCCGTCAGTGCAGGCGGCTGAATCGGGGCGGCCGGAGCAAATCCAGACGCTTGAACTGGTCGAGACAGCGAACCAGCAGAAACCGATTGCCATTGCCACCAGAAATAACCGCCAATTCCAAGCGCGGCTAATAGCGTTGTGCCGAGAAGTAGCCAAAGTCCAGTACGTGATTTTGGGGGCTGCTTTGCCGCAAAGACATTGCGTACCGCCGTACGCTCGGCCGCCTCATGGGCGCCGGTGTTGGATGGCCTCGACGTGTTTTGCGGTGCGTGAAGTTTGGCAGGGGCATCGGCAGTCACAGCCGCGAGGTCCGCGTCGAGGGAGTCGGTGTGCTGTGAAAGTTCAGGAAGCGGGGAACTGTGCGTGGATTTTTGCTCATTTGCTGACAACTCCAGTGGCTTGAGCGTCAATTCGTCTCCAACTGCAGCGGCTGCCGGCGGTACGATACCCTCGCTGGCTAGCCGCTTGGCTGCCTCAGCTTTCTTGAGCGCTTCCATCAGCAGGCTCATTTTAGCGTTTCCTCGATCCGATTTTGCTCCGAGAAAGGCCTGAAGACCTTGTCGGTCTTGAAGAAATCCCGGTCCGGCATCGAGCCCGCGAAGCTATTGAAGTCACCGCTGATGGATGAGTCCTTGATTACCGTTGGGCGCAAAAAGATCACCAACTCGGTCTTCGTCGAGGCATTGGACCGTCTGTTCAACAATTCCCCGAATAGCGGAATTGATCCGAGGCCCGGGACGCGACCATTGTTATTGTCGATCCGGTCTTCCATGAGCCCCCCGAGAACTGCGATATCGCCGCTTTCGATGCGCATCAAGGATTCGATTTCGCGTGTCCGGATCTGCGGGACAAAATTCGGGACGTTTGTCGGGATATCAGGATTGGGGTCTTGTTTAAGTGCGGAAATGCTGGAAATCGACGGGCGGACGTTAAGCGTGACCGTGTCGTTGTCACTGATCTGGGCCGTCAGGCTCATGAAGAAACCGACGGAGACCGATTGCGGGGTGGTGGTGATGGCTTTTGTCGCCGCCGTGCCTAGCGTACCAGCAGCGATATCCGATTTGACGTTGAAATAGACGAAGTCTTCAGAGACCTTGAGTGTCGCCGTCTGATTGTTCAAAACAGTCAGCTTTGGGCTCGACAAGACTTTGAGACTGCCGAAAGACTGCAGAAGATTGACTGTTGTCAGCAAGTTGAGAGGGTTGCTGTTATTGAGGAATTTAAAGACAAACGGGCTTACCGTATTGCTGACGTTGGTGTTCAGGGTCGGCTGCGTGAGCGAGTACTCCGATCCGTCGGAGCGCAAGCGTTTCCAGTCGATCCCTTGTTGATAACCATCAGACAGTTCAACTTCGACAATGGTCGCCTCGATCAACACCTGACGACGGGCGTTTTTCATTATGCGGTCGATGAATTCCTGAACTTTTTCGTGTTGCCGCGACGTAGCGCGAACCGTGACGACCCCTGACTCCGGGCTGGCGATTACCGAGGCCGCCTCGCGGAAAGTCATCCGCTTGACAACCGTTGCTCCGTTGTTCTGGATTGATGCCGGATTCGGGCTCCCCGCCAGTGTCTGATTTACTTGACTCCCGCGAGCAGCGCTAACTGTTGGCGAAGGGCTGCCTGTGCCTGATGTGCTCTGGGCGTTGGTTTGCTCCGTTACTGTTTCTATTGAGCCTTCAGGGAATATCTTGTCTGTTTCATACAGCAAATCCTTCAGATTTTTTTCAAGTGATTCCCAAAATCGGTTTCTTGACTTGTTTTCAATCTGGATTCGGGACGTGTTGCCGTTTCCGCCCGCTCCGCCTGCCGCTGTGCTCAGAGCGCTGGTCGATATCTGGGTGTTGGTTGAGACTGTCCCAGTAACGTCTCGTGCCATATTGACGTAGTCAATCTGATAGCTCTTGAGGTAGGGCGAGTCGGGCATTACCGCAAGATTGGGACCATCGAGCTCAAAACGCATGT
>JAIFNM010000132.1 GCA_020047725.1 Betaproteobacteria bacterium | reverse complement strand
TGGTAGCGGTAACCGGCGGCATCATCATCCGTTTCGAGAAAATCGAGGGCGACTACCTGATCGGTTTCCTGTTGCTCCAACTAGCCAACGTCACGTTTGCCGCTGGTCAAGTGCTGTGCCGCCGGCTACTGAAGCGTTACCCGACTGATCAACCGTTGCACCGCTTCTTCGGGCACTTCTTCCTCGGCGCGATGGTGCTGGCGATCCCGTCCTTTTTGTTGTTCGGCGATGCTGGACGTCTGCCGCATACTGCCGTGCAATGTGGATGGGCTTGTTCGCCACAGCACTTGGCATGTTCTGGTGGGTCAAGGGCAGCACCCTCGTCGACGCCGGTACGCTGGCGATCATGAACGAACTGCATGTTCCGGCCGGGCTGCTGGTCAACCTGTTGATCTGGAACCGCGATGCCGACTTGCCGAAGCTTGCGCTCGGCGGAGTCGTGATTCTTGCATCGCTTTGGCTCAACCGGATGGGGCGATCTATGGGAGGGCGTTCAATGCTCGCTTGAAGCCCCAAAATTGACGACCATCGAAGGAAGCCAGCACCGGTTAGTTTACTTAATTCTACTTAGGCAACCAATCCGTCGGCGTCTTGAACGAATCGCGCAGCATGAACGACATGGGTATTTTGAGATTGATCTGCTTTGGCGGGATTGGTGATTCGAACCATTTGCGATACATGGCATTGATCTCGCCCTGGAGGATGACACGCGTCACCTCGGAATCAACGACTTTTTTGAATGCCGGGTCGTCCTTGCGCAACATGATCGACA
The DNA here is from genome assembly GCA_020047725.1 of Betaproteobacteria bacterium. Classification (GTDB taxonomy): domain Bacteria; phylum Pseudomonadota; class Gammaproteobacteria; order Burkholderiales; family Rhodocyclaceae; genus Propionivibrio. Next base: position 16,374 of record JAIFNM010000132.1, on the reverse strand, counting down.
GTGGCTCAATAGTAAGTGCATCGCGCGTGACAATGTATTTTTCAGGTTCTTTGGAACCCGCTCGCAAACTGTAGAGAAGCACGTCATCCATGATGAAAGCGTCGGCCTTGCCGGTCTCCAGCATCGCGAAGGACTCGGCGTGATCCTTGGTCAAGACAAGCTTGGCGCGCAGCGTCCGGGCGTCATTCAGGTCAGTAAACAGCTTCTCGCTGCTGGTCCCCCCGGTCGTGACCACCGTTTTCCCGGACAGATCGTAGATTGACTTAATTCCACCGCCCTCGCGAACCATAAGCCGTGTTGCCGCAACGAAGGTCGGAACGGTGAAGGCCACTTCCTTGCGCCGCTCGGCGGTGCTGGTCGTTGAGCCGCACTCAAGGTCAACCTCGTCGGACATCACCGCCTTCATGCGCGAAGCTGAAGTCACCGGAACAAACTTGACCGTCACATTGGGACGCTTCAACTCACGCTTGACCGCCTCGACAACTTTCAAACAGAGATCAACCGAATAGCCAATTGGATTCTTGGCTTCATCCAGGTAGGAAAACGGTGGGGACGATTCGCGATAGCCGATGATGATCGTCCCCGTCTGCGCAATCTTGTCCAGCGTAGCGGACTGTGCTGGAAACGACATCAGCACGGCGAGTGATGCAGTCACAACGCGGATTGGGGTGGGGAAGAAAATCCTTCGTCCGTTCTCAAAAACTCTCCCTGCTTTCATTCTTGTGTTCCCTCCAAAGAGCAGATCAAATGCAACTGTATGCGTTCCCGGCTTTCACTTCAGTCACATGAGAGTATTACTTTGGATATACCGACGTCAACGAAAAAAGACTCATTGCTGATTGGCCCGCGGTGCTACAGCGAATCGGCCGGAATCGGGCGTCCGGTAAGGTAGCCCTGTATCAACTGAAACCCCATTTCGATGCAGATCTTCGCTTCGTCTTCGTCTTCCACACCCTCGGCAAGAGGCACCGAGCCCGTCGCCAGCACCATTTTCACCAGATCCCTTACAACTTGGCGCTTGCGTTCACTGGCCTTGTGCAGGCCACGAATCAAAGCCATGTCAAACTTGACGAAGTGTGCGGGAACATCTGCCAGTTCAAGCAAACGCGCTTGGCCGGCACCGAAATCGTCGTAGGCAAAGCGGATACCCAGTTGCGCCAAATTGTTGGCAAACTCGCGCAACTTATCGATGTCGGTCACTGCCGCTTCGTGGATTTCAACGACGACACTGAGTTGTGGCGAAGATTGGCGAAGGCGCTTGAGCGAGAGCATAAATATCTCGCTGAAAGTCTCTTTCGGGTGAACATTGATGAACAGGGTATTGCCCATGACGCGCGGGGCCATCGTGTTGAGGCCAAAATCGCGGAACGCCACGCTCAAATCAAGCTCGCGGTCCATCGCTTCCGCCAGACCAAAGAGTTCGATCGGCGAGTTCGGCAGCAGCGGATGATGTGCACGCCCGAGGAACTCATAGCCGATGATCTTCCGTGTAAGCGCATCAACGATCGGCTGTGCCGCCCCGGAAAGCCCCTGGCCCATGATCAACTCGTCAAATTCCGCTTCGTTCGGCGCAAAACGCTCGGAAAGTGCCATATTGTCCGGCATGACCATGGTGTGCATTTCGTCGAACGGCAGCACCGCATTCTGCTCAACCAGACTAAGGCGGAGCTTGAACTCCGCACTGGCGAAATGAATGATGTCGTTCTCGTTAAGCAGGCAATACCCGTCGACCCGTTGACGATTAACGAAGGTGCCGTTTTCGTCGACAAGTCGAAGCTGTCCACTAATGTCACGAATCAGGACTGCATGAGAGCGACTCAAGCCGAGATTCGAAATAAGCAGATCACTCTCTTTGCCGCGACCAATGCGACAGGGTAACTGTGTAATCGCGAAGACAATGTGAGCACCATCGGTACCAAATGACTCCAAAGACCACAGTTTTTCCAAAACATCGCTCCTGTTTTTTGCGTTCCAAGATTATATTGGAATACTTTTAATAGCAACGACTTTGCCCACTAGCCAGCCATCAGAGGACATTTCCGTACATCTTAGACTACTTGATAAGCAAGAATTGACAGATCAGCATTCTTTACAATACAGGAGCTGCTACCGCTCCCTTGATCCGGGAACAGTATCGCCGTTTAACCATCTGACCAGTTTTTAGTAAACTTTGGTCTGCCGCTGTATCTCAGAGTCCGTGCACCCATGGAAAAAATCCAATCCCGATCAGAGAAAATTGATATCCGAGGCCTTCGTTACCACGTTCGGCATTGGGGCCCGGCCGATGCGCCCGCTGTTTTCTTTCTGCATGGACGGATGGACTGCTCACCCACCTTCCAGTTCCTTGTCGATGCACTCAAATCATCATGGCACATCATTGCTCCGGACTGGCGTGGTTATGGCGAGACGGAATGGCTGTCGCGCCCCTACTGGTTTCCCGACTACTATGCCGACCTGCACAGCCTGCTGGAACATTACTCGCCCGGCAAACCAGCAAGACTGGTTGCGCACAGCATGGGAGCCAATATCGCCGGGAGCTATGCCGGAGCTCAGCCCGAGCGTATTTCGCAGCTGGTCATGCTGGATTTTCTCGGCCTCAAGCCGGCGATTGACGAGGATTCGCCAACCTTGATAGCCGCTTGGCTCAAGAACCTGCGCAAGGAACCTCCACTGGCCATTTACCAGAATTGTGAAGCACTGGCCAGCCGCTTGATGGAGTTGAATCCCCGCCTGAGCCCGGATCGCGCGGCGTTTCTATCGTGGAACGTCGGCCGTTTTCGCAGCGACGGGCTAATCGAAATGGCATGTGACCCCTGGCACCGTGTACCTTCGCCGGTGGTTTATCATGCCGAAGATGCAATGGCGAGCTGGAAGAGAATCGAGGCACCGGTACTGCTGCTGATTGCCGAGCACGGCCTGGTCAACCAGCGATTTGGAAATGACCGGCAAGAATTCAATCGACGCATCGCCTGTTTCCGAGATTTACAGACCGTGGCCATTTCCGATTCAGGGCACAATGTCCAGCATGACCAACCTGAACTCGTCGCTGCGGCGATTGAGCAATTTTTATCGAGAGATCGAGTTTGAAATGAATGAACAAATGAACACGAGTTTTGATTTGCAGGCCAAGACATGGGATGACGATCCCGCAAAGACGACCAGAGCCCAGGCCGTTGCGCAGGAAATTCGGGCGCAGGTACCGCTTGCAACGCACATGACGGCGCTGGAATACGGTTGCGGAACAGGACTGCTGAGCTTTGCCTTGCAAGCGCAGTTCAAGCACATCACCCTGGCTGACAGTTCCAGTGGAATGCTGGAGGTTCTTCAGGGAAAAATCACTTCCGGCGGCATCACCAACATGAGTCCGCTGAAACTGGATCTGCTCACCGACCCGCTGCCGCAGGAAAAGCACCACGTCATTCATTCGCTGATGACCCTCCACCACGTCTCCGACATCGATGCTGTGCTGCAAGGCCTGTACTCGCTGCTCACTGCGCCGGGCTACCTGTGCATCGCGGATCTGGACAGCGAGGATGGCTCCTTTCACGGCCCCGATTTCTCAGGACACAAGGGATTTGATCGCGACGCCTTGCAAGAGCAGGCCAAGCAGGCAGGATTCAGAAATACTCGCTTCTCGACCGTCTTCACGATCAGAAAGGGCGTGGCAGGCGGTGGCGAAAAGGACTTCCCGGTATTTTTGATGATCGCTGAAAAGCACTGAGACAATCGGGAACCCGCGATGAATCCACTTCCGAAAACCAGTCCAAGCCCCTGCCCTTCATGCACCCAGACGATGACGCGGCTGGAGTTGCCGCAACGAAATTACAGAACGCTGGCGCTTGATCTGTGCTTCCCCTGCCACGGCATATGGTTTGACCCGTTTGAAAGCGAACAGCTCACACCGGGTGCGGTGATTGAACTGTTCAAGCTGATCCATGCGCACCGTGAAGATTCACGCCGGCAGCACCCGGCTACCCTGCACTGTCCGCGCTGCAATGATCGCCTGATCGCCGGACTTGATGTGGTACGCAGCGGACGCTTTAATTATCACCGCTGCCTGCAAAATCATGGTCGATTTACGACGTTTGCACAGTTCATGATCGAAAAAGGCTTTGTCCGCCAGTTGGTTCCGGCAGAAATCAAGGCGCTGGCCGCTCAAATCGGCACGGTCCATTGTTCCGGCTGCGGCGCACCGGTCGACATCCGTCGTCAGGATGCCTGTTCGCATTGTTCATCACCGATCACAATCCTCGACCCCGAAGCCGTGGAAAAGGCGCTTGCCGATTACGAGAACAAGGAATTCGTCCGTACGCAGCGCAACCCGGAAGCACTGGCCGATGCCCTGATGGCCATCGAACGGCAACGCCGACCGCGAAATGCGCCGGAATCAGGGATGCTCACCGCTGACCTGTTCATGTCGGGCGTAGGTGTCGTTCTCGACCTTCTTCCCTGAAGCTGTTACCCCGGAAGCCGCGTCAATCGGTGATCTACAAAGATATTCCCTGGAGAACCTCATGGCTATTGGCTTCCAGGGCATCATGCCTTTAAATGGCGTATTTATTACCCTGCAGGCTAGGCGACAAGAAGTTGAGCCACAGAGGCTCTGGCATCGCCGCCGCTGATGTTTGGCATAATCTTCAACTCCAACGCCATCACCCCGTCGAGATCGACCGTGTAATCTTCAAATTCACGCGTCATTCCCGACGGGCTGAAGTTGTATTGCTGGCGCACAACATCCCGCCAGGATTGCCCGGCATCCGACGACCAGCGCAAAACGAACTCCTGTGTGCGCCCGTGCTGCTCTTCAAGGAAAAGAAGCTGGATCCGCTTGATCTTCTGCGGTTCGTCAAAAACAAGCCGAATCGTCTGCTCGCCCGCCTGCGCCGCGCGCCACCCCGGCCCGTCACCGGGCGTCAGCGCCGCCTCGATGGGATGCGCCGCCTCCTCGGAGCTGATTTCGACGAGCGCCTTGTTTGGCACATCGAGCCAGACCTGCCCGCTTGGTGAGGCCGCCTGAGAATCCTGATTGATGATCTGCTTGCGCATCGGTCTTCCTTTTCAAGGCCCTGCGATTAACCACGGAACTCCAGCCAAAGCATCTGATACGGCTGCAGACGAACACCCTTGCGCAGATTGAACGGGATGGTGCTGATGAGATCGATGGCGGAGTCAGGCATCGCTCCAAACACCGTCGCGTCCACCGTCTGCTCGACCTCACTGAAGTTGCCGAGAACCAGCAATCGCGATGATCCCTTCTCCCGCAAATAGCCGAGTACCGAACGGTTATGCGTCCAGAAGGCAGCTAGCCGGCCGCCCTGCAAAACCGAAAGCCGTTTGCGCAGTACGATCAGCTCATGCAAACCTGCATGGATACGGCCAGCATCAGTTTTCAGGTCATGACGTTGGGAGTAACGCAATTCGTTGCGCGCCGGACGATGCACCCAGCGGCTGTCGCCGGCCTTGCCGGGATCCTTGATGTAGGTGGGGTCGTTCAACGCACCCACTTCGTCACCCAGATAGATCAGCGGAATGCCACCGGAAGAAAGCGCTACGCCATACATCAGCAGGATACGAGCCACGGCAAAGGAATCACGTTGCTCCAGGCCGCACAGCGACGCAGCCGTGCCGCTGATGCGGCAATCGCCGTTCTGAGGATTGTCCTGAAAGGGAACGCCACGCGCAAAGCTGCCCTCGAAACGATTGACGTAGAAACGGTTCAGGAACTGCCGATGGTCGAAACCCTTGATGCCGAAGTGGATCGCGTCTTCGTCGGCGAAGGTCCAACCGATATCGTCGTGACTGCGCACGTAATTGACCCAAGCGGTGCCTTCGGGCAGGTTATGCCGATGCTCCAGTGCCTGTTGCAGCAGATTCACTTCGCGCGTCGCCAGCGAGTTCCATAGCAGTGCCATCTGCAACGGGTTGTACGAGATCTGGCATTCCGTCGGCGAAATATAGCTTACAACGTCGTCCGGATGAACAATGGCTTCGGACTTGAACATCAACGATGGCGCAGCAATGCGGGCGAGCGCGTTGTAGGCGCGCAGCAGCTTGTGCGCCTGCGGCAGATTTTCGCAAGGTGTGCCCATCTGCTTCCAGATGAAGGCCACCGCGTCCATGCGCAGGAACTCGACGCCAAGGTTGGCGATGGACAGCATCTCGCCGGCCATCGCAGAAAACACGGCCGGATTGCTGTAGTTCAGGTCCCACTGGTAACTGTGGAAGGTCGTCCATACCCAGCGTCCGTCCGGCAACTGGGAAAAGGCACCGGGATGCTCGTCGGGGAAGATTTCGCGCAGCGTGCGCTCGTAGGCGTCGGGCTGCTCGCGGTCGGGAAAAATGTAGAAGAAGTCGTCGTAACGCGGATCACCCGCCAACGCGCCGCGCGCCCATTCGTGCTCGTCGGAGGTGTGGTTGAACACGAAGTCGAGCACCAGAGAAATGCCCTCCTTGCGCAACTTCTTGGCCAACTGACGGAGATCGGCGATTTTGCCGAGAGCCGGCTTGGTCTTGCGATAACTGCTGACCGCATAGCCGCCGTCGCTGTGTGGTTCCGGGCACAGGAAGGGAGGCATCAGGTGCAGATAGGTCAGCCCGAGTTCCTTGAAGTAGGGAATCTGCGCCTCGATCCCCTTGAAGGTCCCGGCGAACAGGTCAACGTAGCAGACGCCGCCAAGCATCTTCTGCGACTCGAACCAGTGCGGTTCAGCTTCACGCTGCAGATCGAGCGCCTTTAGTTCATTCGTGCGAACACTCCAGGCATCGAAAGCCACGCCCAACAGCTTGACGAGAAAGCGTTCAAAATCGTCGCGATGCCCGTAGAGGGCTTTCAGCTCATCGCGAAGCACAGCCAGGTGGACACGCACCCGCGCGTCAAACGCTGGCCACTGTAGATGGTGTCCGTGCCAGGCGGCTACTGTGCTCCAGACACGCCAGAGTTGCTCATCAGGGGCTTGCCAGTCTTCGTGAGCGGGCGGTATTTCTTGAATGACCACGGTATCTCCTCTTGAATCTGTTGTGTTGTTTTACTCGGACACCAACAGGGGGCCATCCGACGTACCGGGGTGGAGAATCGGCTTCCACAGCACCTGCAGACGTGAGTGCGGCACGCCCTGCATGACATCAAGCATCAGTTCGGCCAGTTTGCGACCAGCCTGCTCCGAGGTCGGTTGCTCAATCGCGGTGACATCCTGCTGATCAAGCAAGGTATCTTCTGGCAGTCCGTCATAAATGATCAGGGAACAATCCCGTCCCAGGGTCAGACCAGCTTCAACAATCGCCCGGATTGCTCCGACTCCGGCCTGGTTATTGTCCACGATCACCGCTGTTGGAGGAACCGGCAAGCCGAGCAAGCCGTTCATCACGACGTAGGCCGTCCGGCGCAAAAAACCGGCTTCTCGTACAAGTTCAGGGTCAGCCACCAAGCCAGCGGCCTGCATGGAAGACATGAAGCCTTGAAAACGTTGCGCTGCGAAGTTGAGATCCAGATTCGCGTGCATATAAGCTATCCGCCGATGTCCAAGAGCGACCAGGCGCTCAACGGCCAGGCGGGTGCCCAGTTCGTTGTCAAAATCGAACCAGGCAAATCCTGACGGATCGCTCGTTCGCCCATAGGAAACGAAGGGAAACTTCGACTTTCTGAGAAAATGGATGCGTTTGTCGTCAACATGCGTGCGCGCCACAATGAGACCATCGACTCGTTGCGCGCGGATGAGGCGCTGGTAGGTTTCAACCTCATCGTCCTTGCTGGCCGATGCGATGAGCACATCGATATTCTCTTCATTGAAACGCGCCGTGATGCCTTCAAGCACTTCCAGAAAACGCGGGTCACCCAGGTAAGTAGCGTCAAGGGGATAGACAAGGCCAATTGCATCGGCCTTGCCCATCGCCAGCTGACGTGCCATGGCATTGGGCTTATAGCCAGACTTCTCTGCCATATCGACGACGCGCTGGCGCGTCGCCTCACTGACGTCCGAATAGCCGTTGAGTGCCCGGCTAACCGTGGTCTGTGACAGCCCGAGTCTGTCTGAAAGTTCTTTAAGGTTCATTGTCGTCAGCTTGATTGGTTTGCGTTTTGGCAGCCTGCCCAATGGCAGGCCGATACCCCACGCTCAACGCAGCATTATGACGCAGACGCCTCGACTAAGACACCCTCGGCCCGGCCTTGGTGAACAACATGGCCGTTTTGTCGCGCGGCCGCAAAGTCACGGTCGCGCCACGTTGCCATAGATGCCCTTCTTCGGGAACTTTGACGGCCAGTGTCTGCTCAATTCCCGGCACCTTGAGATAGAGCAGAACGATGTCGCCCAGTCGCTCGGCCACTTCCACTTTGGCTGCTATCGAGCCGTTGGTATCGCCGCTATCAAACACGTCGAAATGCTCCGGACGGACGCCGAGCAAGAGATCATCCGAAACTGATCCGAGCGGACCGTGGCCGTTTCCGTTCCACGGAATCGTACAGCCACCCACTTCGATGCATGCTTCATCGCCATTACGCGTCCATTTGATCGGCAGCAGGTTCATCTTTGGTGACCCCAGGAACTCGGCGACAAAGGTATTAACCGGATTGTGATAAAGCTCCATCGGAGGCCCGACCTGCTCGACGATACCGCGATTGAACACCGCGATGCGATCGCCCATGGTCATGGCTTCGGTCTGGTCGTGGGTCACGTAAATCATGGTACTGCCCAGTTCCTTGTGCAGCTTGGTCAGCTCCACGCGCATCTGCACGCGCAGATTGGCGTCCAGGTTGGACAGCGGCTCGTCAAAGAGGAAGACGCCCGGTTTGCGCACGATGGCGCGACCAATCGCCACGCGCTGCCGCTGGCCACCTGAAAGTGCCTTCGGACGGCGATCCAGCAGATTGGTGATGTGCAGAATTTCCGCCGCTTTACCGACGATTTCGGCAATCTCGGCTTTGGACGACCCAGCCAGTTTGAGTCCGAAACCCATGTTTTCCGCGACGGTCATGTGCGGATACAAAGCATAGCTCTGGAATACCATCGCTACGCCGCGATCAACAGGGGGCAGGTCGTTGGCGACGCGATCACCGATCAGCAGTTCGCCGTCGGTGATGTCTTCAAGACCAGCGATCATGCGCATCATGGTCGACTTTCCACAGCCCGAAGGGCCGACAAAAACCATGAATTCCCCGTCTTGAACCTCAAGATCGACACCCTTGATCACTTCAACAGTGTTGTCATACACCTTGCGGATATTCCGCATTGTTACGCTGGCCATGATGCAGGCTCCTTATATCTTCAAAATATTCTGGAGACGCTCCGGGAAACTCCGGAGCGCCTGACTGTTTATCCCTTGATGCCGCTCGAAACCGCACTGCGCACGAACCAGCGCTGGAAGATGACGAAAATCATCAGCGTCGGCAGCGTCGCCATCGCTGCGAAGGCCATCACATCGCCCCAATGGCGCGGATACTGGCCAAAGAAGGACTGCATCGCCAGCGGCAAGGTGGCAAAGGTGTCGCCACGCACCGCCATCACCGGCCACAGCAGATCGCCCCAGCGCGAGAGGAACTGCAGCACGGCTACGGTGGCGATCACTGGTTTGGACAGTGGCATCACGATGCTCCAGTAGATGCGCAGACGATTGGCGCCATCCATCAGCGCGGCCTCCTCCAGATCCTTGGGCAGGGCAATGAAGAACTGGTAAAACAGGTAGATCGAAAATGCGTGCGCGATGAACGGGATGATCTGCACATGGTAGGAATCGAGCCAGCCGATCTCGCCATTGACCCACGGCAACTCGTTAACCAGCAGCAGCAGCGGAACAGCGATGGCTTCAAACGGGATGATGATCAGCGCCACGATCACCGACAGGAGAAAATCCCGCCCCTTGAATTTGAAGCGCGCCAGGGCATAAGCCAGCATGCTGTTGATCAGGACGCCGAGAATCACGGTAAGCGAGACGGTAAGCAAAGAATTGAAGAAGGCCGTCTTGAAGTTCGAGCCGCTGATCACATGGCTGAAGTTCTTCAGCGAAATGTCTCCGTAGGGCACGAAGGCGTTGAGACTGCCCATGTCCTTGAGCAGTTGGAGTTCGTCGCCTTTGAGTGCAGAGACAAACAGGAACAGCAACGGAAACAGGAAGAAAATCACCAGCACGGTATGCAATGCATACTGGCCGAGGCGTGCGAAGCGCTCGCGGCGCGCCTGCGACGGTTGGGACTTTGTGGTAGTCATTGAACGGCCCTCTCTTCCTTGAGCAAAACGCGTTGCAGCATCGAGAACGCCAGCACGATTACAAAAAAGACGACCGAAATGCCCGAAGCGTAGCCAATCTTGCCGTTGCGGAAGCCCTCATGGACCATCAGCATGACCATCGTGCGGAAGGAATCTATGGGGGCCGACGCACCGCTGCTGGCAATGATCTGCGCCTGCGTATAGAGCTGGAAGGCGTAGATGGTGGTCGTGATCAGCACGAAAATGGTGGTGTTCTTCAGCATCGGCAGCGTGATGTAGAGGAACTGCTGCTTGACGGTCGCGCCGTCGAGTTTCGCCGCTTCGTACAGATCGAGCGGAATCGACTGCAGTCCGGCGAGGAACACCAGCATCTGAAAACCCACCCCCTGCCAGATCGACAGCAGCATGACCGCCGGCATGACCAGGCCAGGTTCGCGTAGCCAGTCATGTGGTCCAACCATCCCGAAAGTAATCAGACCGACAAAGCGGTTGATCACGCCCTGATCAGGCGCATAGAGCAGCGACCAGATCACCGCCACGACGGCCATGGTGGTAGCCACGGGCATGAAATAGATGGTGCGGAAAATGCGCGCTCCGGCCAGTTTCTGATTCACCAGCAAGGCGAGCACAAGTGCGAGCGCCGACTGCAGCGGCGTGACGACAGCAACGAAGTAGAAGTTGTTGCGCAGTGCCGCCCAGAAGGAATCATCTTCAAACAGGCGGACGTAATTTCTCAGCGCGACGAAATCGGTGCCAAGTTCTTCATTGGTCACCAGGCGTTGATCCGTGAAGGACAGGACCAGTGCCAGAACAAAGGGCAGCACCAGAAAAACGAGGAGAAGGAGTAATCCCGGTGCTGCAAAAAACCACGGTGTGAAACGCCCCTTGATGGGTGCCGAGCGCTTGCCCGGTTTGCCTGCAGGAGCATGGGTAACTGCGGTGCTCATGTTGAGTGCCTCCCGTACCTTGAATTGAATCGGTCAATCGGCGCAAAAGCTCTACATAAATGCGGCGCGATCGACCACATCGCTTCCCGCCGGCCGGAGATCCAGTCGGAGCCGGCGGGGAGCGTCCTGCTACAAAAGGAAATGCCTTACTTGACCGGATAGCCCTTGTTATCTTCGATGTTCTGATCGATCTTCTTGGCGGCCTTGTCGAGCTCGGATTTCACATCGCCACCGGCCACGATGTTGTTGACGGCTTCAGCGAACGCCGTGGTGATCATCGGATAGGCCGGAGTTTCCGGGCGAACCAGCGAAACCTTCTCGGCGGCTTGTTGCGCATAGATTTCCAGAGCGCCGCCCTTGGCGAAATTCTTGTTCGCATTCATTGACTTGAAGGTTCCGGGTACGGCACCGTTGATGTCGGTTACTCGGGCAATTTCAGCCGGCGACATGAAGAAACCGAGCACCTTGGCAGCTGCCTTCGGTTCCTTGCAATCGGCGGAGATGCCAAAGTTCCAGGAACCTGCGCCAGTAACGGCCTTCGCGCCAAATTTCGGCATCGGGATCAGCACCAGATCATCGCCCAACGCCTTCTTGTAGTCGCCAAAAGTCCAGTGGCCGACATAGGACAGCGCCGACTTACCCTTGACGAAGTCGGAGTCATCCTTGGTTGCGGCATTCACATAACCCGCCTTGACCCAGCCTTGCAGCGTCGTGAGGGCCTTGATCGCTTCCGGCCCATTGATGACGCCCTTGGCGCTCTTGAAATCCTTGCGGTTGATCAAATCGCCACCAAAACTCTGCACAATCGGCGAATAGCCGTAGGTAAACCATTCACCCACGCCATAGTTGAATTTCATGTCGAGCGGGAAGGCCACGCCAGCGGCCTTCAGCTTCTTCATCGCATCTTCAAACTCGGCCAGTGTCCATGCTTCGCTCACCTTGGTCGGAATGCGCACACCGGCTTGCGTCAGCAGTTTCTTGTTGCCCCAGACGGCCAGGCCAGAGTCAAACTGGCCGAGACTGAAGAGCTTGTTGTTATACGTGCCCTGGCGTACCAGAGAGGGCAGCAGATCGGCCTTGATGGCAGCGAGTTCGGGGAAAGCATCAAGCGGGATGATCTTCTTGGTCCAGGCATAGTTGTAAACGTTCGGGCCGTCGAAATCGAGGATACAAGGCAACTTTTTGGACAAGGCCGCAGCATTCACCTGGTCGCTGTAGCTTCCTTCCGGCAGTGCAACCAGATCAACCTTGATGTCCTTCTGCGAATCGTTGAAAGCTTTGACCGACGCCACATACGCATCGTGTTCAGGGCCGGGACCCGCATGAACCCATACCGCTACCGAAGCCTGAGCGAAGGCTCCGCCGCTAACCAATGCTGAACTTAATGCCAGAAGCTTGACGATTTGTTTGATGTTCGCTTGCATTTCGTATCTCCTATTTATTTCTCGGCCATTGATGACCGCTAATGGGTTTTCCGGGCTGCTGATTTACTGAATGCTTCGTTTTAAACGATTCACAATGTATCCAAAGCGCTTTGCAATTTACTCCGAAGCGCTTTGGATTTCAATAACACAATGAAAAATATTTTTATAATGGATTGTGTGCGCCTTTTTGAGTGGTTTTGTAACGGCAGGAACCTGCCGCGCTGATTCACGAGCGGATTCCAAAACGACTTATTGCGCTAAAGCGGGGGATGAAAAAGGAACATGGCGATGCTTATCGCCACTTCCTTCTGGTCGGATCCATTCCCGTCAGGGAGTTGGCCGAACCTGCAGAGCGGAGCGTCGACGCCAGAACATCAGCGCCAGCAGCAGCAAGGTAAAAAGGAGCCACAGCGGCAACAACTCGACCGCACTGGCGAACGCCTGGTCGGCCGTTCCATCGTTACGCATGGAGCGCAAAGCAAGCGCAAAGATCAGGCTGGCAAAGCCATAACCCAGATTAAAAACCAGACCTTTGAACGACAGCACCGTGGCGCGTTGTGCTGAATTCACTTGGGCATTCAGCGTATTCGAGATGCTGAAGTTGAGTCCAATCATCGCTGCGGTAAGTGGAATAGCAAAAACAACACCCCACAGCGGAACCTTGAGCGCGACCCCGATCAGACCAAACAGAGTCAGAGCTACGAGAATCATATAGCTGCGTAATAGCGAACCGGTTGGCGCAAGTTTTCGTGCCAACGGCGAAACCACCATGCCCAACCCAGCCAAGGCCGCACCAATCAGACCAAAACTGGCTTCGGGCAGATCGATCAAGCGGTAATAAACGCTGCTGAAGGTCAGGAACAGGCGGATCATGCTATCGATCAACACCCCGCCAACGATTGCAAACAGCGCCACAGGTGTACGCAGAATCCAGGTACCGGCATCGACGATTCCGCGCCAGGCACTTACCGAGCGTAACGCCGCATGCGTTTCGCCAGCAGCAGGTTCACGCATGCCGAGCGCCATGTACAGGACGATGAGCGCACTGATCAGGTTCAGCGCAATCGGGAAACGCAGCGTCAGGCTTTGCTCAAACTGAACATGAAACCCCAGGGAAGCCGCAATCGTAGTCATCAAATGCGGGTCATACACCGTCGCACCGACCAGCATGGCAATCAGCATGCCGAACGACTGCCAATGCATGACATCCGCGAGCACGTTCGGCCATTCGGCGCTACGCGATTCCGCCGCCAGCGAATCGTAAACCAGCGACTCGTCGGCGCCGCTGGCCATCGCTTCGGCTACACCGCTAAGCGTGCGGTTGACCAGGCAGAATAGCAGCAGCGTCAAACCACCGTTGAGTGGAGCCAGCAGCAATACCAGCATTTCCAGCGCCATGCACACCGCTGCCGCAATGATCAGCGGCCGCCGCCCGACGTGGTCCGCGAGCGCGCCCAAGGGCACTTCGGCGACTACGATGACAATAGCCCAAACGAAATTGAGCAAGGTGTATTCGGTCGCCGACAGCCCAAGATCGAGGAACAGGACGGCCAGAACCGGGTAATAGAAGCGCGAATTGAACAACACGCGAAACGCGATGAAGCGTTTGCGGTTACCGTCGGCGACGCTAAGGCCTTGCGCTATGGTCACCTTGGCATACACTCAGAGCTTGAGAAAAAATGCTTTAACCCCCACCGCAGAGCCGCAGAGGAGCAAAAGTCTCGCAAAGAAAGTCTTAAGAAACAAGGTAGTTCCATTGCGTAATCTTTGCCACTTTGCGCCTGCGGTGGATTTTCGATAGTTTCACAGACTCTCAGCTGGCGGACTTCACCAGTCCCCTCGGAAGACGCAACAACTGGGCCAATTCCGTTCCCTGCATCAGCGTGATCTTGTTGTCAGTCGCGAATTGCCGGGCGTTGTCAGTCATCGCACCGACAAAAACATAGACGGCTTCCCGCGCTTCCTGCGCCCGCTGTTCAGCCTTCAACTCACGCAACGGCTCAAGACCGTGGTTCGCTGCTTTCCAGCGCTTGCAGCTGAGCAACGACATGCGCCCGGCCTTGACGAGCGTAAAATCCGCCGCACCGGTGGTTCGTGTCACCACAAAACCATCGCGCTGGTAAGCCTGCTCGATCAGCGCCGAAAAATCCCGCCACGACATCGCCGTAACCGCTTCAATCGTCGATTCGACCCGCGCCGAACTGGGTATTTGCCACTGCTTCTTGGCGGCAATCGCGCCGGTTATCAAAAACGGGACCGCTACCGCAAAAGCCGCCACTGAGTACTGCGGCGGCACAACATAGCGCGCCACCAGCCCTATTGCAATTGCAATGGCATAGCTTATCCACCATGATGAACGGGACAATATGGCGAACAGCGAATTTTTGGACATCTTGAATTGCACGGGATCTCTTTCGGTGTGAATCAGGGATTAACAGGAGCCGCGTTCAGTCCAGCTTGATGCCGGATCGCTCGATGACTGCCATCCAGGCCGCCGTCTCGCTTTTGAGCAGGGCGGCGAATTGCTCTGGCGTGCCACCGGCTGTTTCAGCTCCGGCGACCAACAAGCGCTGTTGAACATCGGGCATGGCCAGAATCTGGCTGATCGCCTTGTTCAAGCGTTGCACGACGTCGGCGGGTGTACTGGCCGGCGCGAGAAAGCCGTTCCAGGTTGTCGCATCAAAACCCGGAAAGCCCGATTCGGCCATGGTTGGCAACTCGGGAACCGCCACTGAACGCTTGGCATTGGACACCGCCAACAACTTGATCTTGCCGGCTTTGACTAGCGGCTGGACGTTCGAAAGAGCCGCAAAGAGCAGGTGTACTTCGGACTTCGACAGGGCCAGTGCGGCGGCCGGACCACCGTTGTATGGGATATGCACCATGTAGGTCCCGGACTTCATCTTGAACAGTTCCATGGACAAGTTCGAGAGCGAACCAATACCCACCGAGCCATAATCCAGTACGCCGGGCTTGCTCTTGGCCAGAGCGATCAGATCCTTGACCGAATTGACGTTCAGATCGGCACGAACCGCGAGTACATTGGGTTGGGTTACCGCCAAAATGATCGGCGCCAGATCGCGCTGGACGTTGTATGGGGGTTTCGGCGACAGCGAGGGCGAAACCGTCAGCGGCCCGTTGTAGCCGAGCAGGAAGGTATGTCCATCGTGTGCGTTGACAACCGCATCGACTCCGATCGTTCCACCTGCGCCGGGCTTGTTATCGACGATGACGGCCTGCCCGAGAATTCCACCCAGTTTCTCTGCCACCACTCGCGCCACAATATCGACCGAACTGCCCGCCGGCGTCGGCACCACGAAACGCACGGTCCGGCTCGGCCATGATTGTGCATAAGCACTCATCACGGTGAACGCAGACAACAGCAGCACAAAACGTATTGTTCTAAACATGTCAGCTCCCCCTTCTCCGCCTTGCTTCGTAGAGGCAAACACCCGTCGCCACTGATACGTTCAGGCTTTGCACCGAGCCGAGCATCGGGATGGTTACCAGTTGATCACAGTTTTCGCGAGTCAGGCGACGCATGCCATCGCCCTCGGCACCGAGCACCCAGGCGGTCGCCACAGGCCATTGCGCCGCATAGAGATCGTCTGTGGCCTCAGCATCGGTACCGATCACCCAGATTTCACGCTCTTTCAACTCGCGCAATGTACGCGCCAGATTGGTTACGGTAATGTAAGGCACACTCTCTGCTGCCCCACTAGCCACCTTTATGGCCGTTTGCGTCAGCCCGACAGCCCTGTCCTTTGGAGCAATCACGGCATGCGCGCCAACGGCATCGGCAAC
>JAIFNM010000182.1:1564-7460 GCA_020047725.1 Betaproteobacteria bacterium | reverse complement strand
GCATCACGTCGCCCAGCGTGATCTGTTTGCTGAGCAGACGCGGGGCCTGGACGATGAAGGGGAAGACAACAGCCGCCTGGCTGACGGCCAGGTTGAATCCCTGGAACTTGAGCGAGCGGAAAACGATGGCCCACATGTTGCTGATCACACTGGCAAAGCGCGTCAGCAGGTTGGTACGCTCAACCGCTTCACCGCGGTAGAAGGCAATGCTCTCGCCGTATTCGCGCAGGCGAATGAGCGCATAGCGGAAATTGGCGTTGAACTGTTCATTCAGAAAGTTCAGCCGGATGAGCGGTCGGCCGATCTTCAACGCAAACACGGTTGCCACGATGACGTAGAGGTAAACCATGAAGACCATTGCGCGCGGAATTTCGAAGCCGAACAGTGCCAGTGCCCCGGAGAGGTTCCACAGGATGATGCTGAAGGCAAAAAGCGAAACCACCGCGTCGAGCAGGCCCATTGAGAGCGAAAGCGAGCTGCCGACGAAGCTTTCCACATCCTGCTGGATTCGCTGGTCCGGATTGTCGGCGTTCTCGGCGACGAACTGGCTGCGGTAATAGCCCTGATGCCCCATCCAGCGCTCAATCAGCGCGTTGGTTAGCCATGTTCGCCAACGGATCTGGAAAGCCTGTTGCAGATAGAAATTGGTCAGCACGCGCGCGACGTGGATGGTGGCGAGGACGGCGAAAACAGCCAGCATCAGCCAGAACGCCTTGGCGTCAAGGTTTTGCATCGAGCTGTAAAAGCCGTTGTACCAGAACGAGAACAGAACGTTCATGCGCACCGCAAACAGCGTCATGAAGACGATCAGCGCCAACCAGAGCAGCGGGAGCTTGCTTCTCGAGGGAGCAAAGAACACCGCCGTGATTCGCCGGAACTGGCGGCCCCATTGCGTATATCGGCTGAGAGCGACTACCGTGACGGCCAGCCCGACTGATGACGAAGGTTTGAGCCAGCCAGATCAGGCTGGCAAGCAGTTCATTATTCCAATCCACTTAGGCTCCCTCGGGATAAGGTTCTGTTCAGGTGACGTCTTTGCCCGGATTATAACGAGAAGAGGCTAAAGACTCCGGCTACAGGCTATTTCACCATTAACCCCGAACACCCACCGCAAAGACGCAAAGGAACAAAGGTTACGCAAAGGGGCCCCTTTGTTCTTTAAGCTTTCCTTTGCGAAACCTTTGCCACTCTGCGTCTCTGCGGTGGGTTTAAAAGTAGACGGGATGGGTTAGCCGAGATCAATCGGTACAAAAAGACGTCCGTCACCGCGTTGTACGAGCAAGGCAATGCGCTTGCCGGCTTTGGCAACGAGCGCCCGCAATTGCTCGGCTTTGGTAATGGTTTCACCATTGACGGACAGCACGATGTCGCCGGGCTGGATGCCGGCGCGTGCCGCCGCGCCGCTGACGCTCTGGACGATGACGCCGCCGGTGACTTCCGCCTGCTTTTGCTCTTCCGGTGTCAGCGCACGAACACTTACCCCCAGCCGGCCTTTATCGGCCTCAGAACTTTCCTTGCTGGCTACCTTTTCGTCACCGAATTTTCCGACCTGAACGTCAATCTGCCGCGTGTTGCCTTTGCGCCAGACCTGCAATTTGGCCGTGTCACCCGGCGGAATGACCGCGACGATGGCGGGAAGCTCGCTCGAAGAGCCAATTTCCTGTCCATTGATGCCAAGGATCACGTCGCCCGGTTCGAGACCGGCTTTGGCCGCTGGGCTGTCCTTTTCGACCGATCCGATCAATGCGCCGGCGGGCTTTTTAAGCCCGAAGGATTCCGCCAGCGATTGATTGATCTCCTGGATGGAAACACCCAGGCGGCCGCCTTGACGATCTGCTGCTCGATGTTCATCGCCACTTCAATCGGAATGGCGAACGACAAGCCCTGATAGCCGCCATTGCGCGAATAAATCTGGGAGTTGATGCCGATTACCTCGCCGGCCATGTTGAACAGTGGGCCACCCGAATTGCCTGGATTCACCGCCACGTCGGTCTGGATGAAGGGCACATAGCCGCCGTCCGGCAGCGATCTTGATTTGGCCGAAACGATACCGGCGGTCGCGCTGTTCTCGAAACCAAAGGGCGAGCCGATCGCCAGTACCCAGTCACCGACACGTGTATTGGTCGTACTGCCATTGGTTACGACAGGCAAATTCCTGGCGTCGATCTTCAACACTGCCACGTCGCTGGCCTTGTCGGTGCCAAGCACCTTGGCCTTGAACTCGCGCTTGTCGGTAAGTTTGACGGTGACTTCGTCGGCGCCTTCGACGACATGGGCATTGGTCAGGATGGTGCCGTCCGGACTGACGATGAAGCCCGATCCCTGGCCGCGCATTGGTGCTTCGCCTCGTTGTTGCGGTACGCCAAAGCGCTTGAAGAACTCGTAGAAGGGGTCGTTCGGGTCAAGCTGCGGCATTTCCGAAGGCCCCATGCTGCTCTTGCGTGTCCCCGAAACGCTGATGTTAACCACCGCCGGGCCGTTGCGCGCGACGATGCCACTCATGTCCGGCAACGTGACCGCTGGTGCTGTTTGCGTGGCCGCGACAACTACTGGCGGGTTGGCCGCATGAGCATTGTCGAAGAACGAATTTGTGCCGAGTGAATAGCCTGCAGTAAGCGCCGCCGCAATGGCAGTGGCAGCAACCGTTAGTTTCAGTCCTTTGACGTTCATGGCGTTTCTCCTTTCATGATCGTTGTTCAAGCGAATTGCTTGTTGACGCCTTGAAGCATGCGCCCGGTGAACTTAAAACAAACTTAAGGCGAAGTATATTCAGCAAATCTTATTGAATCGGTCGCATTGGATCGCTATTCTGGTAATGTCCGGGGTGAAAGGGATAATTTCTGTCTGACTAGTGAGGAGATGCAGATGAAGATATCGCAAAAGCTGATAATCATGACCATCAGTTCCATTGTCTTGATGGTCCTCATTGGCGCGACAGGCCTCTATGTGGCGAACAGCCTTGATGACGCCCTGGAAAATGTGAATACCCGCGGCACGCCTGGCATGCGCAGCATTTTTGAGGTCAAAAGCCACCAGCAGTCGATGGCCATTGCCATTCTTCGGCACATGATTAGCGGCAAACCGGAACAAAAAGCGGATTACGAAAAAGCCATTGAAGAAGCAAAAAATGCCTTTGACAAGAGCATGACGGATTATGAGGCAGTGGCGCGGTCGGCGAAAGGAAAGGAATTGGCCAAGGCTGAACGCGCAGCATTCGCGGAGTACATGGGCTTGCTACCCCCGTTGCTGGAGAAGTCCAGGGCCAACGACACGGAGGGCGCACTGAATGCTGCCGCCTCCCTGACGGCCAGCAGAACGAAGACGGCAGCGCTTATTGAAGAGCACATTGTCGTCAATGCCAAGAACACGGACATTCGTGCCGAAGAAAGCAGGGCTGACGCCCGGCGAGGCTTTTATCTCAGCATGGCAACAATCCTCGGCGCATCACTTCTGATCGGGGTGATCAGCTTTCTTACAATCCGGGGAATCAATCGCTCACTGGCTGCAATGCAGAGTGCCGTGAGGCGAATTGAGGGTGATCTGGACTTCACTGTTCAAGCCGAAGTGATCGGCAAGGACGAAATTGCCGAGGTCTCCACCGCGATAAACAGACTCATTACGACGCTGCAAGGCAACCTGAAGGCAATCGCTGAAGGTGCTAATTCCGCGGCCTCTGCGGCAGGCCTGATGAATACCACCTCGACCGAAGTGGCTACGGCATCCCACCAGCAAAGTGAAGCCGCTTCGGATATGGCAGCCACCGTGGAAGAGTTGACCGTCAGCATCAACCACGTGGGAGACCGGGCACAGGAAGCCAACCGGATTTCACGCGAGTCAGGAACCTTGGCCGTATCGGGTGAAACGGTGATCACCAAGACAGTGAATGATATTCAAGACGTCGCAGCCACCGTGAGCGAGGCTGCCGAACTCATTCACGGGCTTGAGAAACATAGTCTGGAGATTTCCAACGTGGTGGCGGTGATCAAGGAAGTGGCTGATCAAACGAATTTGCTGGCATTGAATGCGGCCATCGAAGCGGCCAGAGCGGGCGAACAGGGGCGAGGTTTTGCCGTGGTTGCCGATGAAGTTCGAAAACTGGCTGAACGCACCGCTATTTCGACAAAGGAAATTTCGGGAACGATCAATACCATGCGAACGAGTGCCAGTGATGCAGTCGCCAGCATGGAGGGCGTGGTTGGCAAGGTGACCAAAGGCGTCGAGAGCGCGCAGCAAGCCAATGAGGCCATTCGCTTGATTGGCGCAGGAAGCCGCAATGCGGTGGGCATGGTGGAAGAGATCGCTTCGGCGATCCGGGAGCAGGCCACGGCAATGAACAATATCGCCTCGCAGGTTGAGCGTATTGCACAGATGTCGGAGGAAAGCAGTGCGGCGGCGGGAAATAGCGCCGACACCGCGCAGAATCTTGATCGGGTCGCCAACAAATTGCAGCAGATTGTCAGCAACTATAGGCTTTGAAACGACAGTGCCGAGCGGGTGTGATCGCTGGTTGTTTCAATGGTCGCACCTTGTCGAATGACCTATGCGTGGCCCAGTGTTTCGCTGTACCTGTTGCACCATAAGGGCATTTCCTTCGCGGCATGTCCTTGTGGTTCGAACTGCTTTTTTGCAGGTTCAGCACCCCGGTTTGCGGGTCCGGGGTTGATAGCAATCCTACATGCGCTTTGACGTCAGTACCCCCGCGCGGCTCGTCAAATGGCGATCTGCACGGGGCACAGGCTGGGTACCGCGTGGATATTGGCTTTCAGAGACGATGGCTCGAAGATGACCGTTTTTACTTCCTTGCAGGCAGTCTCTTGGTCAGACCCAGTCGCGCGGCGGCAGGACGTCGTAGAGTTGCGCTTCGGGTGATCCGGCTTCGGGCGTCCAGTCGTAACGCCATTTGACGACCGGCGGTAGCGACATGAGGATCGATTCGGTGCGACCGCCCGATTGCAAGCCAAACAGCGTACCGCGATCCCAAACCAGGTTGAACTCGACGTAGCGCCCGCGCCGGTAGGCCTGGAAGTCGCGTTCGCGTTCGCCGCAGGGGATGTCCCGGCGTCGTTCAATGATTGGAAAGTAAGCATCGTTAAAGGCATCTCCAACGGCTTGCGTCAGGGCAAAACAACGCTCGAAGCCGCCTTCGCTGAGGTCGTCGAAGAAGACGCCGCCGACGCCGCGTGCTTCGTTGCGATGCTTGAGGAAAAAGTACTCGTCGCACCATTTCTTGTAGCGCGCATGAACGTCGTCGCCGAAAGGCGCCAGCGCCTGCTTGCAGGTGCCGTGAAAGTGACGAATGTCGTCTTCGAAGGGGTAGTAGGGCGTGAGATCCATGCCGCCACCGAACCAGCCGACCGAGTCCTCGCCGGGTTTGCTGGCAACCAGCGCACGGACGTTCATGTGTGCCGTCGGGCAGTAGGGATTCTCGGGGTGCAGCACCAGCGAAACGCCCATCGCCTCGAAGGCGCAGCCGGTGAGTTCGGGGCGTTTGGCCGTGGCTGACGCTGGCAGGGCGGTGCCGGTGACGTGCGAGAAGGCAATACCGCCGCGTTCAAACACGCGGCCGCCTTCAACGATGCAGGTCAACCCGTTTCCGCCAAGTGGCTGGCCAGCTTCCTTCTGCCACGGGTCGGCGCGGAAACGTCCGCCACTCTCGCCTTCAATCGCTTCGGCCGCCGCGACGAGGCGAGTTTGCAGGCCGGTGAAGTAAGCCTTGAGCGTGGCGGTAGCTATCATCGCGCTAGCGCGGGATGGCGCGATGCCCGATGTCGTGACGGTACTGCATGCCGTCGAAGTGGATACCGACCAGCGCGTCGTAAGCGTGTTTCTGCGCCTGCTTGACGTTGTCGCCAAGCGCGGTGACGCACAGTACGCGGCCACCCGAGGTGACGATCTT
>JAIFNM010000182.1:0-1530 GCA_020047725.1 Betaproteobacteria bacterium | reverse complement strand
CCGCTGATGACGTCGCCCTTGCGCGGCGTATCCGGGTAATTGGCGGCGGCCAGCACGACGCCGAGCGCGACGCGTCGATCCCATTCGGCTTCGATCTGGTCGAGCTTGCCGGCGATGGCGTGTTCGATCAGCGTGAGCAGGTCGGATTTGAGGCGCATCAGGATCGGCTGCGTTTCCGGGTCGCCCATGCGGCAGTTGAATTCAACGGTCTTCACCGAGCCGTCCTTGCCGATCATCAAACCAGCGTAGAGGAAGCCGGTATATGGGATGCCGTCGGCGGCCATGCCGCGTACGGTCGGCAGGATGATTTCGCGCATCGCCTTGGCGTGGATTGCCGGTGTGACGACCGGTGCCGGCGAGTAGGCGCCCATGCCGCCGGTGTTGGGGCCGGTGTCGCCGTCGCCGATGCGTTTGTGATCCTGGCTGGAAGCCAGTGCCAGCACGTTCTTGCCGTCGACCATGACGATGAAGCTGGCTTCCTCGCCTTCAAGAAAATCCTCGATGACAACGCGCGATCCTGCATCGCCGAGCTTGTTGCCGGACAGCATGTCGTCGATGGCGCGGTGCGCTTCGTCCAGCGTCATGGCAACGACAACGCCCTTGCCGGCGGCTAGCCCGTCAGCCTTGATGACGATTGGAGCGCCCTGCTTTTCGACGTAGGCATGCGCGGCGGCGATATCGGCGAAGCGGTCGGAATCTTGTGCCGGGCCATGAAGCGCTTGGCGAAATCCTTCGAGCTTTCGAGCTGTGCGGCTTCCCTGGTCGGCCCGAAAATCTTCAGCCCGCGTGCGCGGAAAACGTTGACGACGCCGGCGGCCAGCGGCGCTTCCGGGCCGACAACCGTGAGGTGAATACCCTCTTTTTCCGCAAAATCGGCGAGCGCCACCGGGTCGGTGATGTTGATGTTTTCCAGCTCAGGTTCACGCGCCGTACCGGCGTTGCCAGGTGCGACGCAGATTTTCTGCAGTCCGGAAGTTTTGGCCAGATGCCAGGCCAGCGCATGTTCGCGTCCGCCAGAGCCGATAACGAGTAGTTTCATAGAGGCAAAGAGGAGTGATTGGAATTAGTGACGGAAATGGCGGGCGCCGGTGAAGACCATGGCGATGCCGTGTTCGTTGGCCGCAGCGATGACTTCCTCGTCGCGCATCGAGCCACCGGGCTGGATGACGGCCTTGGCGCCGGCTTCGGCGAGGACGTCGAGACCGTCGCGGAAGGGGAAGAAAGCGTCCGATGCGACACAGGAACCAGCCAGCGACAGGCCGGCATTCTTGGCCTTGATCACGGCAATTTTTGTTGAATCAACGCGGCTCATCTGGCCGGCGCCGACGCCGAGCGTCATGCCACCACCACAGAAGACGATGGCGTTGGACTTGACGAACTTGGCGACGCGCCAGGCAAAGAGCAGGTCGTCGATCTGTGCGGCGGTCGGCGCGGCGGTAGTCACCACCTTGAGGTCGGAGGCCTGCACGTTGAACATGTCCGGTGTTTGCACCAGCAGGCCGCCGCCGACACGCTTCATCTCGAAGGCGT
>JAIFNM010000251.1 GCA_020047725.1 Betaproteobacteria bacterium | reverse complement strand
CTTCTGAGTACCGTTCTGATCGTCGCGCGGCTTTCCTTTTCGCTTTCGTTACCCTGATAATCCGTATTATCAGCTAATCGTTTATAGTGTATTCTGAGCGTATTGAGGAAAAAGGCAGTGAAAATGAGGCCGATCCATCCGCAACGCCTGTCAGAACAATCGCCGCCACGGCTAGAAGTCCGAGGCCTGCGGCCGTCATCGGCCCGCGAATGCGATGAATAGTTGCCATGGCGGAGCCCTTGTTCGGAGAGTGACGGCCCGCACGCCCTTTTTGTCACCGTGGATTCGGCCGTCGCAAACGGCCTGGGGGCGACAAACGCGACACCGTTGAGGCTCGGATAGCCGCAAAAAGGAAAATCATGGCTCAGAACGATTCTGTGGATTTGGCGCGTATCCGATATACCCGGGCCGATTTCACCGCCTTGCGCGCCCATCTCAATCGCATCGCGCTCGAACGCATTGCCGACCTCTATTACACGGAGGACGACCAGGACCGGCTCGGGCTGTACACGCCCGCCGACCTCCGTCAGCGCCTGGACGCGATGCGCGACCAACTTGTGAGTCGTGCGTGTGATTCGATGCCACACCTGGCCAACGCCTTGCGCGATGCGCGCACCTCCGGCCGCTTTTCCAAAGCGGCCATTGATTACCTAGTGCAGGCCGCCGATCAGGACGATGCCACGCCCAAACTCGGAGATCCGCTGTCGATGTGGCTGCGGCCCCGCATTGCCGGTCTCCTGAAAGCCGAGGGGGCGCTTACACTGGGCCGGTTGATTGAGCTGATCAATATTCGCGGACGGGGCTGGTGGAAGCCGATTCCCCGGATCGGGGAGCGCAAGGCTAATGCCTTGGTGCGCTGGTTGCAAGGTTATCGCGCGCTGGCTGAACGGCTTAATCCCGACGCCCTGTTGCCGGTACGCGACCAACGTAACGACTGCGTGGTTTTGGAGGCGACTTCGTCGGTGCTAGTGCCCCTGGAGCGTATCGGTCTACCGACGTCGCTCAACGGGGAATTCGGCCAGAACCGGCACACCGGTTATGCACAAACGCGGGCCCGCAATGACCTGGAGGCGATCAACTATTATCTGATCAAGTACGCCGGTCAGCCCAAAACACTGCGAGCCTACAAGAAGGAACTTGAGCGCTTTCTGCTGTGGAGCATCAAGAAACAACAAAAGGCGCTGTCAGATGTGCAAACCGAAGACTGCGAAGCGTACAAGACGTTTTTAACGAACCCCGACAAGGCTTGGCGTGGTCCCAAAGCCGGGCGCTTTTCGTCGGCCTGGCGGCCGTTTACCGGCGCGCCGTCGTCCGCATCGCAGAAGTATGCGGTGACCATCCTGAAAGCGTTTTTCGAGTGGCTGGTGTCGGTCGGCTATTTGAGGGGAAATCCGTGGTTGACGGTGGCCTCCCCCAAGGTGTCCAAGAAATTAACCCCCATCGAGATTGGCCGCGCGCTGCCGCAACAGCTGTGGGACGCACTGGTGACTCCGGGCGGAATTCTCGATCAGTTGTGTTCGACACCGGATGACGTCTTGAGCCAGCGTTATCGGTTAAGGGGCTGGGCCGCAAGCTTTCCGCTGTCTGCCCAGTATCGGCTAGCGCGCGCGCTGCTACTCCTGCTCGGGCATACCGGCGTGCGCCGTGAGGAAGCGGCGATGACCACCCGCGATTTGTTGAAACCGCTCGACGGAGGGACGCTGTGGGAGTTGGCCGTGCTCGGCAAGGGCGATAAGTGGCGGACGGTATTCCCGCCGGCCCGCGTCATTGATGCGTTGCGCGCCCACTGGGCAGATCGGGAGCTCGATTTTGAGTTTGGCATGCAACAGCTACCGCTGCTGGCACCCATTACAAATCCGGTGACCCGCCGGGACAAGGAAGGCGAACGTTTCTCATCAGACGGTATCGGCCAACTCGTTTCAACGACGCTTAAGCGCATTGCTGGGGACAGCACGCTTGATCTGGATCCGGAGCAACGGGCGAAGCTGATTGAGGCCTCAACCCATGCGTTACGTCACACTTTCGGGACCTTATTTGTGGCCAATGGCGTCCCCCTCGATGTAGTCCAAAACGTGATGGGGCACGAGAGTTTGGAAACCACCACGATTTACGTGCAAGCGGAGAAACAACGAGCGATCAAAGAAATTGGGAAGTATTTCGGGAAGTGACAGTCTGATCTGACCTTTAAAGCTTAAAGCCGAACAAGGCTAAAAAGCCGCTGAAAAAAACCCCTGCGATAGGGGCTCTTTTGGGACCTTTAAAGTTTAAAGGTCAGCCCTGAAGAGCAACAATGTTGTCCTCGAGCAGTTTGTAGAGTTTATCGATGTTAATGCCTTCAAAGATCAACTCAGCACCTTTGTCTGTTACCTTGATCTTAAGCGGCTTCATACCTGGGCGATAGATTTCCATTTTGCGCGTGTTCGTGCTCACGATGCGCGTGCGGAAGTGGCTTTCAACCCATTGAGCAATGCCTTTCTGCGGCAGCTTGTCGTAACAGACTTTCTCAAATGCCGCATGTACCGTGTCTGGATATTTCTTAGCAAGTTCTCGAATCGAGTATACGGAAGACATTCCAATCTTGATCGGAGGAAGATCGTCGTCCTTCCTATTGACACGCATTGATGCTTCTTCGATTAGATGAATTGTTTCCGGCTTCAGCAACCCAAAACTCTCAAGCTGGGGAATCGCAGACGGATGTATCTTCAACGCTCTCGCCAAATCGCGATTTGTTTTACAGGCACCGCTATCCTTTAACATTATCAAATGCTTAAAGCGATCTAGATCATCAATATCCTTCCTCACAGTATTGTCTGATGTCAGCGCCAGTGCCGCTTCCTGATCAGACATCTGCTTGATGACCGATTTGACCGTGGAGTACCCAAGTTGCTTGAGGGCCAATGCACGATGCTCTCCAGCAACAAATTCATACTTTGCCTGCCCCGGCTTAGAAACAGGACGAACGATAACCGGCGAAATTTGACCAGAATACTGAATACTTTCGGCCAGACTCGTGATGTAATCGTCGTTGCCCATCGTGCGAACCTGAAATGGACTGCGCTGGATTAAATCGATAGGGATATCAACCACTCCATCTTCCTCTGCGACGGCCTTGCGCTGGAATGCTGGAACTTCAGCAACGGGAGTAGCAACTGTCGAATCTGCCACAGGATCGGTCACCTCCGGGTTTATTGCCAGCACTTCATCAAGAGACTTAGAAGGACCGACAGGCGGATGAGTCATCACCATCCCTACATGAATGGGAGCCTTCTTGTCTTCACGCTGAGAACGCGCTAAGGCCATGAAATCCTCTTCGCTTCCACCTTTCTTAGCCATCGATTACTCCCATCTTAACCAGCAGTGCCTTTGCAACTGAGCGCATTTCATCACTAGGATCGCTTGTCGGTTTAGCTAAACACAGTGGAGGCAAATCTTCCTCTTCCGAAAGAGTCTTCGGAAATTCCTCTGAACGACGAATCACGTTATCGAGCAATGCGCCAGGATATTCTTTCGACAACACCGCCATTTGGTTGATGACGCGTAGACGATTTGGCGTGTGGAAGTTGCCGACCACCAAAAGTTCGGGGGAACGTCCAACATCCTCGCGCATGTCAGTTAATACGGAGGATAAGTAGGAAATTGCCTTGGTGGAGAACTTCTCCATGCTGACAGGCGAGATCACGAAATCACTGGCCAACAGAGCACCACGGGTCATCCTGTTCTTTGCTGGAGCTGCATCAAACAAAATCAGGTCATAGCCAGTAAGATTGAAATCAGGGTTCTTCCCAGACAAACCCTCTTGAATGAGAGCACCAATCTTGAGATCGCTCTTCTTTCCCTCAAGTGCATCGTACGTCAGGATGGTATCAAGCCGATCAAGCGTGAGGTCCGCAGGGATTAAATGAGGACCGTTAGCACCGAAAGGCGTCTTAATAACATCCTTAAGGACTGAGCGGCCATAAGGCCAACTTGGTATTAGATTACCGAAATGGTTTTCGACTACCCTTTCTCTGCTAAGACCAAGTTCTCCAGCTTCTTCAATCGTCAGCTCAGGTCAAGTTAGCTTGAAAATCGAGGTCAATAACTAACGTTTTAATCCCCATGAGAGGGAAGAGACAAGCTAAGTTAGCCGCAATAGTGGTTTTCCCAACACCACCTTTTGGGGCATAAATAGTGCTAATCACTCTCTTTTTTATTTTTGTTTTTGGGCGGTGAGATTGACGCCATGACGCAAGATCAAAAACGTTATCAAAAGAGAACTGACGAGTGCGAGGCCCGGTTTCCTGGCGCTCAACTTCTATTCCAGATTCCTCAATATATCGGCGAACCGAATCCACTGTGGTTTCCAGCAGGTGAGCAACGGCTTGAACCTTTAGCTTGCGACCCATAAGTACTCCTTGAAATCCAATGGATTGCACTATACTCGCCACTTATAATAGCTGCAAGGTTTTTTGATTGACCCAGTGCAAGATCCTTGCAACGTGGTTTTTATGGTGATATTCTTGTCCATCATGCGCTGAAGAACTCTTAAGCAAGAGGCTGGAATGGAAAAATACACGATTGAGACATACAAGGATTACCTCATAAAGAACGGCCTTGATCCCTCAATAGCAGCCCAAGTTGCTAAAAATAAGTTTGATTCCGTCCCTCAGGCTCCTGAAGAGAAACAAAACAGAACCCGTAGAGCGTCAACAAATTTGGCCTCCCCGAGCCTTTTCACCGAGTCTGAAGCTGTTGCTACATCCAGGGATACAGAATCGACCTCAGAAAAGAAACCGAAGTCAAAGAGTATTGAGACTTACGACTTCCGCAGCAATAAACCGATGCCCTCTTGGATTCGAGATGTTATTGAGTCTCATTTGGCCATCGAAGCTGAAGACGCCAAGAAGGCCGGTGCATTGGGATTCATGGCTCGCGCCCTTGTAATTGCCACAATGCCGTACAAGGATCAAAGAAACGCGGACGGCACTCCCAAAGAGTCTTTTACACGCCAAAACGGTGATTTTAAGCTGCGTATCGTAGCTGGATACGATGGCGGTATCCCTTTCGGTATCTATCCTCGCTTACTAATGAGTTGGGTAACAACCGAAGCTGTGCGTAAGCAATCCCCTGTTATCGAACTCGGAGACTCGCTTAGCATGTTTCTTCGTGATGTTCTCGACATTCGAAGCACGAGCGGTGGGAAACGTGGTTCAACCACCCGCGTCAGCGAGCAGATGAAGCGGCTATTCGGCTCGTTGATTACCGCCCAATATTCCGGATCCCTTGAAAAAAGGGGATTTATGCTGAAAAACGTCCTGATTGCTGACGAACTTGAAGTGCATGAGGAAGATGAGAAGGATGCTCTTTGGACCCCGCAGCAAGGCCATGAGGTCGGAACGTGGCGCTCAAAGGTGAAGCTCACCAACAACTTCTTCCAGGAATGCATCAACAACCCGGTTCCGATTGATCTCCGTGCTTTTAAGGCACTGCGTGGATCTCCCTTGGCCATGGACATCTACACTTGGCTGACCTATCGCATGAGCTACGTCCAGACAACTACTCGCCCGATTACCTGGGAAGCGTTAATGCTCCAGTTCGGCAGCGGCTATGGATCGCTAATATCCAGTCCTCAAGCGGCAAAGCAGTCAGTTCTGGACTTTAAAAGGAACTTCCTGAAGTCCCTTAAACTGGTACACACCGTCTATCCTGAAGCAAACGTTAATTTCAACGATACAGGCATTGTCTTGATGCCGTCCAGAACGCACATTCCCTCTGTCGAATCAATCACGCGCCAACCTAATCTGTTTTAGCCCAACCGTACTTGCAATGCGTGTATACCTACTGATAAGTGGTAAATAGAGAGCTGGTGCGCTGAAGAACTCTTAGAATTATAAGTGAGCGCTTACATACGGTAAAAGCTCTATATTATTTGGAATATGGTCATGTGAAAGTCTGTATTCAAGCTCATACCGGCCTTCCTACGCTGAAGAACTCTTATCTAAACACATACGCAGAAACCTGCGCTGAAGAACTCTTATGGAAAGGATGCTGTGGATAAGTCGGTGAATAATTAAACCCAGATTATGCATTAGCCTTTTCACGTAGCGACAGGAATGACGGGCGGATCGTCTGAACGAGTCCAAAGGCCATTGAACCAAGCG
>JAIFNM010000281.1 GCA_020047725.1 Betaproteobacteria bacterium | reverse complement strand
TCGGACATGCCGCCGATCCCGGCCAAGATGTTGATCGGCATGAAGATGACACTGATAGTCGTCAGCTTTGACACGCGCTGGTTCTGGTTGATGTTGATGAAACCTACGGTGGCGTCCATCAGGAAGTTTATCTTGCCGAACAGGAAGGATGTATGGCCGTCCAGCGATTCAATGTCGCGAAGGATTTGGCGCGCATCTTCAAGCTGGTTACTGCTCAGGAATTTGCCGCGAGTCAGGAAAGAAACAGCGCGACGGGTGTCCAGCACGTTGCGACGGATGCGACCGTTAAGATCTTCGCCACGTGCGATTTCCGAGAGAATGCCGGCGGCTTCTTCGTCTGACAGGTGCTTGTTGAGAACCTTCTTTCCGGCGGCTTCGAGGTCAGCATAAATATCTTCGAGCGCATCGGCGGAGTATTCGGCGTCGGCCGCGTACAGGTCGAGCAGCACGTCCTTGCCTTCCGAGACGTAGCCGGGCTGCGTCCGAGCACGCAGGCGCTGTAGACGAAAGGTTGGCAGCTCCTCGGTACGCACCGAGAACAGGACGTCCTTGTGCAGAATGAAAGCCACTGCGACGTTGCGTGACTCGGTCTGCAAGTCGAGCAGGAAGTCGGAGTGCAAGTGTATTTCGCCATTGTCCTCGACGTAGAAACGCGCGCTGGCTTCCAGGTCGGTCAGGTTGTTCGGGTTTGGCAATTGCACGTCGAAGAAGCGGCCGACCCAGGCACGGATTTCCGGCGTCGGTGCCACCAGATCGATCCAGATCGGCTTCAGGCACTTCAGGTCGTACGGGGTGCTGACGTTGATCTGGCTCAGGCGGCCGTTACGCAGTTCGAAAGCTGTCACCGAGGTTTTTTCATTGCGTAGGTGACTGTCGCAGATCAGGTCTTCGCGGATCTCGTCAGAGAGGATTTCCAGGATCGCTTCGCCGCGTTCCTCGCGCACGTCATTCCAAACCAGCAAGCGCTCCTCGGGTTCGAGCGCTTCAATGATGGCGGCGATTTCCGCCAGAGGAATGCGCTCAAGCAGCGAATGCAGGCCGGCCGGGTGCTGTTTGTGCACCATGTCTTCTACCAGCTCATGGCGCGGCATTTCCTGTCGGTGAACAAGGTCCTCGACGAGTTTGCGCTTAGCCAGCAACTCTTTGACAGTGTCAAGATTGTCCTGGATGTTCTTTTCTTCACTCATCGGGTAGGCCTCCCCTGTGCTGCGGCGCGTCAAACAGGCGGGGATTCTAGCATGCCAGGGCGGGGCCGCTGTAGTCCGAGAAGGCTCGTGGTTGGCTATGTTCAGGGAATCTGAGCCGAAGGCATCCGCCCCAGAATGACGGCCGCCTTGTTGGCCAGCCCCGGCGTGCTGCGGTTGCGGTCGTAAAAGCGTGGGCTAGGGACCATGCCGGCCAGTCGCGCGGCCTGTTCGGCTGAAAGCTGAGCAGCCCCGATACCGTAATAGTGCCGTGCTGCCGCTTCGGCGCCAAAGACCCCGTTGCCCCACTCAATAACGTTGAGGTAGACCTCGAAAATGCGCTGCTTGCTCCAGGTGGTTTCGATCATCAGCGTGATGACTGCTTCCTCGGCCTTTCGCCAGGGCGTCTTGGAGGGGGTGAGCAAGAGATTCTTGGCCAGTTGCTGCGAGATGGTCGACCCACCGGCAACGATCTTTCCGCGCTTCTGGTTCTTTTCAATCGCGTTCTGGATGCCTTCCCAGTCAAATCCCTCGTGATGGACAAACAGGTCGTCTTCCGAGACGATAAGGGCACGCTTCAGGTGGGGCGAGATGTTGGCGTAGCGGAGCCACTGCCTTTTCAATCGGGCATTTGGGTCCTTCACTTGCAGTTCGACGAGGCGGATCTCCATGAAGCGCGTATTGTCGGGGTTAGCCCATTTCCACCAGAGCACCCAACCAAACAGCCAGAGCTGATAGAGCAGCAAGAGCCCGAATGCCCCGACAACGAGTCGCTTCAACCAGCGCAGGCCGAAGGGTGCAGGCTTGTTGCTCATGAGCCGCGCAGCAACTCCATTACCGGGGCGCAATCAGGACGTACGCTGCGCCAAACGAAAAACGATTCAGCGGCTTGCTCGACGAGCATCCCCAGCCCGTCGGAGATCATCGCGGCCCCCTGATTCCTTGCTACACGCTGGAAAGGCGTTTCTCCCCGGCCATACATCATCTCGTAGGCCAGACTGCCGGGAGCGAACGTGCCGGCCGGCAATGCTTGCATGGTTCCGGACAGGGCAGCAGATGTCGCGTCGATGACGATATCGAATGAGCGTCCGCTCAACTCGTTGTAGCCGCAGCCGGAAACCGGGCCCAGGTGCGCGAAGTGTTCGGCCAGTGCAGCGGCTCGGGTTGTCGTGCGATTGGCGATGGTCATCGACTGCGGATGCTGTTCGAGCAGGGGGCCGATAACCCCACGAGCCGCCCCGCCTGCGCCAAGGAGCAGGATTCGCCGCCCGGCGATCGGGAAGCCAAGATTGACCATGATGTCGCGTAGCAGGCCGACGCCGTCGGTGTTGTCGCCAATGATCTCATCACCTTCGAAAACCAGTGTATTCGATGCGCCTGCCAGTTCGGCGCGCGGGGTAAGTCGCGTCACCAGTTGAAAGGCGTCCTGCTTGAACGGCACGGTTACATTGGCACCACGTCCGCCCGAGACAATGAAGCTGGCTACAGCGTCGGCAAAGCCTTCGACGGGCGCCAGCGTTGCCGTGTACTGGATATCCTGTCGAGTCTGGCGGGCGAAGGCAGAATGAATGATGGGTGATTTGCTGTGGCCGATGGGATTGCCGAAAACGCAGTATTTGTCGCTCATGTGGTCCTCCGGCCCGGGTCTGTGGATCAGCGCGTCTTGGTTTCGAGCTGATTGTTGCTGGTGAAATTCCAGCTACGCGTAAATTCCAGAATATCGTATTCGCGCCGGATATCAGGCGGAAAGGCACCGTATGGGCCGGCCATTTGCACGATACGCAGCGCCGCTTCGTCAAGAATTTTGTGTCCGGAGGATTTGTTGACTTCCACGCGATCAATGGTGCCGTCGCTCTTTATTCTGACCGACAGGATAAGGCTGCCGTAGAGCTTCCCTTTGGCCGCCGCCGGGTAATTGAGCGTGCCGACGCGTTCAACCTTGATTCGCCAGTCTTCGCTGTATTGGGCATAGCTGACACCTTCGGCACGTGTCCCCATGTTCTTGACGCGTGGCCGTTTGTTATATTCCTCAGTGTTCTGTGAGATCTCGCCTTCGAGTCGTGCCATGGCCAGCGCGTTACTCGCCAGATCACGGCCGCTCAGGCCCGGAACGGGTTCGGGTTGTGCTTCCTTGTCAGTGCTGGGAGCCACCAGTTCCTTCATGCGTGCTTGCGCCAGCAAGCGTTGTTGCTGCGCTTCCAGCGCTTGCACGCGCTTTTGCGCCTGTTCAAGCTCACTGCCGCTTTGCCGTTTGGCCGACGGTGGCAACGGAGTTTTCGCTCGCCGGTTTTCGCTCGTGTTGCCGCCGCCGTCGAGGTTGGCCTGAGCTAGCGCCTGCGCATTCGTGGGCTTTCGCGCCGACTTGCTGTTGACCAGAATGATGTCGAGCGCCTTGTCCTGAAAGGTGCGCGAAAAATCGGGAAACTTGAAACCAAGGAGATACAGCAGCACGGCATGCAGAAACAGCGAGACGCCGAGCGCAATCCAGAAACTGCGCCCGCTAGTGCGTGCCGGAAGCACCAAGCTGGGCGGTTTGGCCGGCCCCGCCTTAGTCAATCGCGTCGGCGATTTCTTCGCTGATTTCTTCGACATTCGCTTCGGCAGCATCAAGGGTTTCAATGTAACGACAACCCAGTTCAAGCGTCAGGTAATCGATCGATTCGATGGAAAGGCGAATGCGCTGGCCGATTTTTGCATCAGCGGGTGCAGAGGGCACCCGCTGGATCAATGGCAGGTGGTCGAGCTTGGCCAGATTTTCGCGCCGCAGGGTAGCCTCAATAGCCTGCACACCCTCCTGACGCAGCCAGCGCAGACACCAGTAGCTTCCGCGCTGGAATTCGGCATAGGCGCTGTAAGTCAGGTCGAAGTCGCGCATGGCGGCGAACAGGGCATCCGACTTGGCCTTGAAGTGTGGCGTTTCGCCGTTCAGGCAGGCGATCAGTTGCCACTGGTTGAGCAGGTCGACATAGCGGCGCAAGGGCGACGATGACCAAGCGTATTGTGCGACGCCAAGTCCATCGTGCGGCTGCGGCGAGGTGGTCATGCGTACCTTGCCGCCGGTCTGCGCACGGTAGATGGCCGGAATACCTTTCTCTGTTGGCGACAATCATCAGTTCGGCGACCAGCTTGTCGAGCGGACTGCCGCGCTTGCGTTCGCTGATATTGACGCGACAGTGTTCGGCGTCGGCCAGATCGCCATCGATGGAAAAATTGTAGTCGTTGTTGCCCTGCATCGCCGACGGCTTGCCGCGCCGACCTTCGCAGGCATTGGCCAGGTGCCAGAGAGTTTTCAGCTCCTTGTTGAACGGGAAGTCTGACAATCCCGCCGCAATCGTCTGTTCATTGAACAGCGGTTCGATATCGTGGTGGCGCAGGTTGGCGACTATCGGCACGATTTCGAGGCGCGATTCGTGCGCGGAGATCTCGAATTCAGGGGTTACCGTCAGGTAGAGCGAGACGGCCGGGCAGTCGCGGCCGGCGGCCAGCGTGAAGTTTTCAACCGCCGCCTCGGGCAGCATGGTGATCTTGTTGCCCGGCATGTAGACGGTGGATAGGCGTTCGCGCGCCATGTCGTCGAGCGGCGAACCAGGCACAATACCCAGGGCCGGTGCGGCGATATGGATACCGACGCGCCAGCCCAGGCCAGGAAGTTCCTGCAGCGAGAAAGCGTCGTCGATTTCGGTTGTTGCTGCGTCGTCGATCGAGAAGGCCGGTACGCTGGAGCGTGGCAGGCCGCTCGGTGGCAAGGGCAATTCGGTCGTCGGAAAGTCCGTGCCGCGCGGGAAGTTCTCGAGCAGAAAGCGTTTGAAGTGGTAGTCGTGCGCCGAGCGGATGGCGCCGCATTTTTCTAGCAGATGCGCCGGTGGCAGTCCGACGTCGGCGCAGGCGGCTTCCAGCGCCTTGGTTTCGAAGCGGTTGCGGTCGGGTTTGTAGAGCAGCTGGTCGAGCAGTGGAATGAACTCGGGCGGTAGCGTAAAAGCCTTAAGCTGGCCAACCATGCGCTCGATGGCTAGGGCCTGCTGACGCTTCTTTTCAAGACCGGCCAGAGCGGCTGCGAGAATGTCTGCAGGGGCCTTGCGGAAACGCCCTTTGCCCTTGCGATGGAAGTAGACGGGTGCTGAATGAAGGGCAAGCAGCAGCGCCGTCGCTTCGACCGCGGCGGCCTTGTGTCCGAAGTAGTCGTCGGCAAAATCACCAAAAGAAAATTCGCCATCGCCCGCGCACTCCCAGAGAAATTCCGCTTCGATGCCCTCAGCCAGGGCTTCGGCACTGGCCAGCAGTTCCCCGGGCGCCGGCGTCAGGTAGCGCAGGAGAACGTTGGTCGATTTGATCTTGGCGCGTTTACCGGAGGCCGTCTCGACCTGCAACGAAGTGTCGTTGTCGGTCAGGATGGTGGCGGTTTTGAAGGCGCCGTCTTCTTCGAAAATTACATGCATCGGCGGGATTATAACCCGCAATATTCAAGCAGTTGCGGCAACAAATCAGGAAAGCGGGTGAAGCTGTGGTCGCCACCTTCCAGCACGATCTGCTGGCAGCCCGCGTAACGGGCGACGGCTTGCTGGTAGTCAAGGACTTCGTCGCCCGTCTCGACCATCAACAGGTAGCGTTCGGGCGTTACGCGTGCAACTTCAAGCGCCCGCAGCTGTTCGAGGTGCTCATGACTAAATTCGAAGGATTCGCCGGTGTACAGGTTGGTCTGCGTGCCGATGAATTCGTCGAGCGAGATCGGGGCAACGACGGCGGGGTTGATCAGTACCGCCCGCAGATCGTGCTTCTCGGCCAGCCAGGTGGCGTAATACCCACCGAGCGAGCTGCCTACCAGTGTCAGTGATTTGCCCTGTTCTCTGATGATCGCCTCGGCCTGGGCGATGGCTTCCTGCGGAACGTGCGATAGCGCCGGGCAACAGAAACGTTTTCCGAGCCCGCGCGCATCCAGCACGTCGGCCAGCAGGCGCGCCTTCCAGGAGGCTGGCGACGAACAGAAGCCGTGCAGATAAAGGATACCGGCACTCATTACCCGGTCCAGGCCACCAGATCAAGCTGCCAGGTGACCAGCACAACGATGCCAAAGGCTATGCGGTACCAGGCGAAGGGGGTGAAATCGTGGCTGGAGATGAAGCGCAGCAGCCAGCGCACACACAGGAAAGCGGAAACGAAGGCGGCGATGAAGCCGACTGCCCACATCGCGAGATCGTCGGCATTCAGCAGGGCGCGTTCCTTGTAGAGGCTGTAGATCGTCGCCACGAACAGGGTTGG
>JAIFNM010000321.1 GCA_020047725.1 Betaproteobacteria bacterium | reverse complement strand
GAAGACCGTCCATTGATACACCGAGCGCCCCTAATGCAGAAAGCCATCAACTGCATCAGAAATCACGGATCAAACACAACTTCAATCACTGCAATAATATGGGCTATTGATGACGGTTATAACCTCGTCTTGTCACCACTTGATAGTCCGTACGACTCACTTGCAGGAGTCCAAAAGGACCTATGGCACGCTGAGACGTGCTGCTTCACACCCATCGCGTTCTCCGGCGCTATTTATCCTGGCTATCCCGGCGACAGATGGTGGCCCGCCTGCTAATGTTCGAAGCATATTGTGATACCGGCGAGGGAGGTAACGATAAAGTCACACAAGAAGCGCATGCTTGGAAATATATCGCCAACTTCTGCGCATCTGACATGGATGAAGTAAGTTCTGTTCCACCACAACAGGAACCAATTCCCGAAGGACCATCACGACATCCTCGTGGCCTTCTGGCAGCACTCGCCATCTTTCTGCTTACCTTTGCTGTTCTGCAAGGACTCTACAGCCATAATTCCAGCGGGTTAGTAGAGCGCATTTTTGTCGAGACCCTCGGCAGCCATCCAGCAGTGGTCTTGATCAACGTCCTTACACCCGATATCCATGCTCAGGCCAAGGGCGCGCGTATTCTGGCCACAGGGGGCGGTATCAACATCCGGGCAGGGTGCGAAGGGTCTGAAGTATTATTCCTGCTTGTTTCTGCCTTCCTCGCCGTGTCCCTGCCCTGGCGTCGCCGTCTGACCGGTCTGATTACTGGCGCGGTGCTTGTCCTGGTGCTTAACCAGTGCCGGATTCTGGCGCTCTTCTATTCCTTCCGCAGCAACCGGGAACTGTTCGATCTTCTGCATACAATCATTGCGCCAATCGTGCTCATCAGTCTCACCGGCCTCTTCTTTCATGCCTGGCTCCAGCAAACGCCGCGAGCCGGTTGAAGCTCCCGGTCCGGCGGCTCTGGCTATCCGACTGTTGCTGGTCTATGGAGCCTTGATCTGGTTGACGTATCGCTTCGGGCGGGATTTTATCGATTTGCTGCTACCTGCGTTCAGTAAGATCATCGGGATGCTGGACGACCACTATCGCATTCTTTTACTGGAGACCGGCACCGAGGGCGCCGATACCGTCGTTCGTCTGGACGTCACCCTGGCGAAACCGATCTTTCTCAATGGGCACCTCATCATGCCCCATGCCAAGGGCCTCGCTACGGCAACAACGACCATAGGAACGATTCTCCAGCTCCCGCTTGTCTGTCTCGGGCTGATCCTGGCCTGGCCGGTTCGGCGCGCGGTCGAACGACTGCAGCGACTGGGAATCGCTCTGCTGCTGATTCTTCCCGTCCTTCTTTTCGATACTCCCCTCATTCTCTGGGCAAGCCTGTGGGATCTTCATGTTCATGCCATGGAACCCGACCGATTCTCACCGCTGCTGATCTGGCAGCGCTTCCTGATCAGCGGTGGGCGATTGGCGATCGGCATTGCCCTCGGCATTACTGCGATTGCGCTGGCGAAACGGTACGCAGGCGCAAGCCGCCGCTTCAGATTTACAAACCCTTGATCAGGGCTTGACTCTTACCTGCCCGAGCCCCGTCGCCGCAACGCTTCAAACAGGCCGGCACCGAGCAGAACCAGAGACCAGAGCGGGAGAGGCACATCGCCATTGTCGCTGCCGGGGTCATTGGGGTTCGTGAGCAGGCTGGCCGAACAGGCCGCATTGCTTCCACCGCCGCTGCCGTAGCAGGTCCAGCTCCAGGGACCGGTGTCGGAAACAAGCGAAGGCGTTCCTGTTGAACACAAGCCGGCGACAGGGGCCGTGCTGAGCGCCTGACCGTTGGCGGAACCGCAGACACCCTGAACAACGGGGAAGACATTGAACCCCTGGATGACACGCGTCGCCGGCAGGAAACTGGCGTTTCCGGGCTGATCGGCAGCGATCGAACAGAGGCCGGTTGCCGTCATCGTAGCCGTCGTTCCCGAGACCGTGCAGACACTTGGCGTCATTGAGGTGAAGCTGACGGGGAGACCGGAACTGGCCGTGGCAACGAGGGTGATGATCGAGTTCAGCTGCTGCCCCATAATTTCGTTGAAGACAATGCCCTGCTCCAGCAGAAGCGACCTGTCAAGGGTAATCGCTCCGTTTGCGCCGGCCTTGCCGTCCACCGTGATGCGATAGGTCGTGCCGGACTGGACCGACAGGTTGACGCCACTGACGCCACCGGACGCGCCATCGTTGTCATTGGAAGCGACGGCCAATAGAGCCGAGAGGGTGGGGCCGGAATACACCGCCAGCAAGGTATCGAAGCCGCTGCCGTGGGTGTTCAGGCTGAGCGTTCCGGCGGCCGGTGCCGTCCATTGCCACCAGACCGATTTTCCGCCGCTGCTGCCGGCATGGCTGGGTTCGCCTGTTTCCTTGTCGGCATTGAGATTCCAGCCCGTTGTCTGGCCGCTGCTGCCGCTCAGGGAGAGAGAAGCAGCGAAATCGTCGTTGGCCGGCGCCCCCTGTGCGGCCAGCAGGTCAAGACGCGGTTTGACAATGCCGTTGCGGCTATCGGTAACCAGCTTTCCGCTGCTGGTCAGTCGCGCCAGACGGTTGGTGACGCTGTCGCCGGGATAGGCCTCGGCCATCACGGCTAAGGCGCCGGCAACGAGAGGCGAAGCGAACGAGGTTCCGCCGACCGTCGACCCGGTGACGGTGATCAGCGCGCCCGGTGCCAGCAGCGTCAGAAAACTGGCACTGTCGGAAAAGCAGGTCACCTTGTCCGCGGCGCCAGTGCTGTCCGTGCAGCCGCTCCAGGTAACGGAACCGACGTTGGCGTCATACACTGCGCCGACCGAAACCGCCTCACTCGTACACGCCGGGCTGGCCAGACCATTGGTGAAGCCTTCGTTGCCGCTGGAAACAACGGTCAAGATGCCGGTGTTGCGCGCATTAATGATGGGCTGCCGGAAAGGATTTGAGAACTTGTTGTCGCATGCACTGGTGTTGTTCTTTCCATCGCCAAGGCTCATGTTAATGGCCACGATGTTATAGGTCGCCTTGTTGGCGATGGCCCAGCTGATGGCTTCGATGATGTCGGAACTCAAGGCGCCGTCGCCGTCGAAGACGTCCAGCGCGGCAATGCCGGCGCCGGGTGCGATGCCGGCCACCGTCCCGGCGACCCAGGTACCGTGACCATTAGCATCGCGCTGCCCGTCGTCGGGCGCGGTGTCCAGTGCCGCAAGAATCCTGCAGCCGGGTGCGCCGGGAGCAGCGCAAGTGCCGAACTCGGCACGCGTGTAATCCACGCCGGAATCGAGCACGGCCACGACGGTGCCCTCTCCCGTCCGGCCCATGACCTGCTCGACCTGGGGCTGCCCAAGCAGCGGCAGGCTCTGGGCAAGTGTCGGGTACAGCTTTACATCCTCATAGACGGCCAGAACGCCCTTGTGTTCCAGCAACGCCGCCAGAGCATCACTGTCGCGGATGCGCACGAAGGACATGGGAATATGGCGGTAATCCTTGCGAACCTCGGTTTCGTTGGCGGCCATCGAGCCCAGGACGCGATCCTTGAGTTCGCGGTAGCGCACGGCTCGTAGCGACAAGGCGACCGAGTCTTCGACCTGACGCCTTCGTCCGGCCATATTGCTCCGGACGTCGACATCGATGGCAGGTTCATCGAAGAGAACCAGTAGATCGCGAACCTCGCCCGCCTCGACCTTGAGCCAGGTTGCCGGATCGATCTTGCCAGCCGATTCTGCTGGCAAATTGGCCGCAGAGGAAACGCTGGCAAGTACAAACAGCAGCAAGCCGAGAATGCGCAGCACGAAGGCGGGATACTTCATTTGAGGCTTTCTCTGTGAATGGTGCGAGGTATCGACGACACATCAAGTGCTTCAAGCTCAGCCACAACGCATTGATAGCCCGTCATTCCGGGCTTGACCTGGAATCTGACCGAAGGGAATGTGCCCCGCAGGAAATACCCCTGGGGTGCAGAGCCAGTTCGCGCACTGCTGGATTCCGGGTCAAGCCCGGAATGACGAAGTTTTTATGTCCATTCGTTTCAAAATGACCGACTACCAAGTCACCGCCAAAATGGACTGAACTGTAAGTATGGAATACCAACATTTCGCCACCAAGACGACGATCTCTCAATGGCATGATCCGTTCGGAAGCCGGACATACAGTCGGTGGCGTGTTTCGCAGAATGGAAGCGGCCAAGATCATCCCGTCTTCAGAAAACAAAAAGGCGCCCCCGTCTGGGAGCGCCTCAGGTTGCTACAAGAATCCAGAATCACACAGCGCGAGCGCGGCGACGGGCTATCAGACCCACCAGATTAAGACCAGCCAGCAGCATGGCATAGGACTCGGGCTCCAGAACCATGGCAGCGTTCATGACCTTGAACAGGTCGTCGTTTCTAATGTAAGCGCCTGAACCGAAACGACCATCCGTATTGACGAACTAGTTGAAACCAGTGTCTGTAACCTTACTGTTTAAATGTGTATTCCGAATGACGGACGGAGGTGATTGACAGGGTCCGAAGGAACTATTGGCCTATCCATTCGGACCATACCTCCTGCTCGTGAGCAGCTGGAAGGACCGCCAATTGGTGATCTGCAGCAATGCTCGCTGGAGAGTCAAAAAAACGGCTTTCTTCAACGTATTGCGCTGTAGAACGCCAATTCATGCGACTTTCAGGCCATGGTTATGGAAACATGTCTGTAACACAAACCGTTCAGGGCGTACCCGAGGAATACCCCTTGAGAAGTATCGTATGAGTAATGTACCTTGCAATCTCAGGGAAGCCATGAATGCATTTATCGAGGCATTGTCAGACTACCAGTCGGCTACCCTTCGCATGAATCAGGCGCTTCAGCGGCTTATCGGGCAAAACTATGACGTCTATAGTTCGGTCAAAAACATACTCAGCACCACGGTTTCGGCGATTACACCCCGTAGCCTTGATAGCGAGCAATCCGCGAAGGTATTCTCACGACCTGTTTCAGCTTGAAACGCGTGTATAAGCCGACATTCCGGGCTTGACCCGGAAGCTGACCAAAGGAAGTGCGGAACCAACAGGATCCCGGGTCAAGTCCGGAATGACGAGACGTTGAGTCTGGTTATTTCAACAAGACCGACGGCCAGCAGACAGTCACTGAGAAGGCAATGATTACCCCGTCAGACCTCACTGATTCAACAGAACTGACGATTAGTCTTTCTGCTTGTCTTTGTGTCTTGCCCGTATTTCTGACACCTTTTGGCGCCATTCGACGAGTTCTTCATCTTCAAACTGAAGCTGCAATGCAATGGCCTCTATCGCCGACAGCTTTTTGTCCTCGAATCGACGCGAAAACTTTCCACGCATTCGCGCCTGTAGGCGCTCCGCTTCTTCGTTACTCACCAGCTTGGCTTTTTCAAGGTACTCTTCAGAAGGTACTATCAATTTCATGGCAATTCATCCTTGTTATCAAGAAATATTTTGGTCTTTACAACACTCCAGCGACCAGGACTTTGAGAGCCGAAAACCCAATCAACTCCCCTCCTTTTCCAACCACTGACGCGATTTCCCGGAAGGCTTTGGCTTGAACTATTTCTGGCAAGGGAACGAACTTGGCTTGTCGGGCCAGTGAATTCCCGTTCGCATAGGCCCAGGTAAAGAAGCGAAGTATTCGTGCCGCGCGCACGGGATCACTCGAAACGCGTGGTATTGCAACGTACGTACCCATGGCAATAGGCCAGGATAGATCGCCGGGTATGTTAGTCAAAGTTTCAGCAAAATCTCCATTGCTGTACCAGCGGCTCTTCACTACAGCACTACTGAAACTTTCGGTGGATGCCACCACATATTTTCCCGCCGCATTACGTAGCTGGACCCCAACAAGGCCATCGTCAAGCACGTAGTTATAGTCGATGTAACCAATTGCACCGGGCGTGTTCCGCACAGCCCTGGAAACCTCGCTGCTGCCTTTGACAGCGATAAACGAGGACGGCCATTCGTGCTTGTTGGCAACACCAAATCGCGATTTCCATAACGGACTCAACTTGCTTAGATAATCCGACAGGTGATAGGTCGTTCCCGATCCATCGCTGCGGCAAACCACCTTGATTGGCAGGCTTGGAAGGTTTGCATCAGGATTAAGTGCGGCGATATCAGGATCGTTCCATTGCGAAATCTCGCCCAGAAAAATCCTGGCCAGCAGGTCGCCATCCAGTTTGAGCAGCGTTCTGGACTTCGGAAGATTGACGACCGGAACGACACCTGAAATAACCGTCGGAAACATCACGAGGCCATCCTTGACCAAATCCGACTTGGTCGCAATAACGTCAGACGCACCAAAATCAACCTCATTTTTCCGGATACTTGTCATGCCGGCACCGGACCCCACCGGGTCGTACTCGATCAATTCTCCCCCGAATTTCTTGTATTCCTGAGCCCAGATTCGATACACCGGCGCTGCTGCGGAAGAACCTGCACCTTTAAGTACATCCGCCGCACACGCGGAATTCGGCAGAATATTGAGCAGGCCCACGCCGACGATAATCGCGGCAGTGCGCAAGGCGTTGCGAAACGAAAAGTGACCGTCCAGCCGACTGGCTGGATCAAGAACTACCATACACACGACTCCAGAGAACAGGAGCGCTCATTATGTGTCACGAAGATTTCACTTCCATGACACGCAGTGCATCACAACGATACAAGAAATACGGCACCTATTTCGGCGCCTTATCGAGCAGTTTTCGGATCCCGGCATAGTGGCTGTCGTCGACCGGGATGAATCGCGTTGCGTTGAAACCATTCAGCAGGTCCAGCAAGGACGCGGTTGCTGCATCGCCGAGAAATGCAGAACGTATTTCCTTGCGCAAGTTCTCGCACAACTGTCCGCGAAAGACAAACGGATCCAAGGGAATCGGCTCGGACTTCCACAGTACGCGCACCTGCTTGGCCGGTAGCGCTCCCGATGTATTGGCTTCCTCGAGTTGTGCCGACGCAACAAAGGCTGCATCGACCTGGCCGCGAGCCACGGCCATCGCTGATTTGGCATGACTGCCGGAAAACGATATCGCACCAAAATAGCTTTCCAGCGGCATCCCCAATAGGGGCGCAAACTGTTTGCGCGGCAGAAGGGACCCGGACGTACTCCCCGGATCGGTGAGTGCGAGATGAGCGCCCTTGAGCGAAGCAATATCAGC
Organism: Betaproteobacteria bacterium; assembly: GCA_020047725.1. Taxonomy (GTDB): domain Bacteria; phylum Pseudomonadota; class Gammaproteobacteria; order Burkholderiales; family Rhodocyclaceae; genus Propionivibrio. The sequence goes on along the minus strand of JAIFNM010000321.1, from coordinate 7,613 downwards.
GAAACGGCTACCCGCAAGAACCACCAGCATCGCGTGATAGAAAGGCCCTTTTACCTGAAATGCGCCTTCGCGCTTTTCCGTGGTGGCGAACGGCGTGAGTAACTCATCGCCACTCCTGGCCTCCACATAGGTTGCCGGCCCAAGCGTGGCGATGTCGATGCTGCCGCCGAGCAGACCTTCAACAACGGAAGCATACGACGTCGGCCTCACTACAGACACCGGCCGGCCGGTCAGTTCCTCGATGCGTTTCAACAAGGGCTGATAGCGCTTGATTTCCCGGTCAACATCGCCAAGCGGAATCATTGAAAAACGGATAACCGGCGGTGTTTCACATTTCTCTGCATGCGCAGCGGAGACTCCGGCGAGGCCGTTCAGCGCAATGCTTGCAAGCAAGCCGACAAGGCGGGTTCGCTTAGTCATGAACAGGCTCCTTCATCATTCTTCCCCCATAGTCAAAGGGATTTGTTTCAGTACGAGGAGCTTTTCGACTGCAGCGGCTTCGCACGGGCGCGAGAACAGATAGCCTTGCGCCTGATCGCAACGGGCGGCCTTGAGGTGGGCCACCTGCTCATGGGTCTCAACGCCCTCGGCAATGGTCAGAAGTTTCAAGCTATGGGAAAGCGAGATGGTATTGCTGACGATGGCCGCATCATTATTGTCGTTGCGAATATCCTTGATGAAACAGCGATCAATCTTCAGATAGCGCACCGGCATGGCGCGCAGATGACTGAGGCCGGAATAACCCGTACCGAAGTCGTCAATGGCGAGATGAATGCCGAGCGCGTCAAGCTTGTGCAAAACGTCAATAAAGCCGCTATCCGCGTTGATAAGACCGGTCTCGGTAATCTCGATCTGCAGGAAATGCGGTGCAATACCGTGCCGCTCAAGCGTACCAGCGATGAAGTCAAAGAGATTCGGCGAGTGCAGCTGCCGTGATGACACGTTCACCGCCACCGGAACCAGCGGCACGCCGGCAAGAGTCCACGCCTCCAGTTGCCGGCACACCTCGGCGATGACGTATTCCCCGAGTTCGATGATGGCGCCGCATTCTTCCGCCACCGGGATGAAATCGGCAGGCGAAACCGCCCCCAGTTGCGGATGATTCCAGCGCGCCAGGGCTTCAAGCCCGGTAATGCTGAAATCCCGGAGCGAGACCTTGGGCTGATAGTGAACCTGGATTTCCCGGTTGGAAAAAGCGGCCGGCAGCGCTGCCTCGATCTGATTGCTGAGATCGAGACGGCGATTCAGTGCAGGATCGGCAAAAGCGAAGGTGGCTCGCCCTCGTTCCTTGGCCTGATACATCGCCGTGTCGGCCTGGCGTATCAGCGTATCGATCTCTTCCGCATCGTCCGGAAAAAACGAGATGCCGACACTCGGGGTAACCCGTATTTCAGCATCGACCAGCCCGACATACGGCTGGCTCAGGCTTTCGATGATCTTTTCGGCAATCATCGCGGCATCCTGCGTGCTGCGCAGATCAGACAGCAGCGCAACGAACTCGTCACCACCGTGGCGCGACACCACGTCGGCCTCACGCATGCAATCCTTGAGCCGCTGCGACACATCAATCAGTAATTGATCGCCGGTCTTATGGCCGTACGTGTCGTTGATCGGCTTGAAGCGGTCCAGATCGATGAACATCACGGCAAAGCGACCGCGAATTCGACGAGCGCGCATCACATAGCGACTGGCAAGCTCGGCGAACAGCCGGCGATTCGGCAAGCCGGTCAGCTGGTCGTAGGTCGCCAGATGGTAGGCCACATCCTTTTCCTTCTCGACCTGCTTGATCAGCTGCGTGTTGTTCTCCTGCGCTTTCGTCAAACTGCGGATCAGCACGCGGCGGCGATGGGCCGAGAGCATCCACAACCCGGTCAGGAAAATCATGAGCACCGTCAAAAGCAATGCCGACCCGAAATAACCGCGTCGAATGGCCTGGTTTTCCAGAAGCTCATCGTCACGGGTTCGGCTCACCAGTACCGCGAGCGGGCTGGACGGAACGCACCGGTAGGAATAGAGGCGAAGCAGCTTGTTGCGCGCCGGTTCTGTCACCAACCCAGTCTTCTCGGCAAAAGCCAACTGGAAGCGCTCCGTATCAGCAATGTTCCATACCGAGTCAAGGCGTCCTTCATGCATGCGCAACAGCTCGCTGCCGTCGCTGGCAACGAGGACGATTTCACCGCTTTTCCCAAGTGAGATTTCTTCAAATCGTTGCGAGAAATGGCCCAGATCAACCAGCGCGAGCAAAAAGCCGCTATCACCCTCCCCCGCCGATTCTGGCTGGTAGATGATCGGCAAGTTCCAGGCGTGAGCATATTCAGCCAGTGGCACCTTGCCGATAGACAGTCTTTCCGACGAATCCGGCCTGGTCGTAGCCGCAAAATCCCGAGCCGCATCCAGCAACCAGGGTTCCGGCTTTCGGCCGGAAGAATGGATCAGACGCCCTGCCGCATCAAAATACATCAGGCGCAGGAAGGATTTGTCCAGCATCAAGGCTGAACGCGTCAGGTTTATCGAGGTTTTATTGTCCGGATCAGCCGCAAGAACCTGGCCATAAAAGCGCAATCGCTCCAGTAATTGACTGGTGTGATTGGAAACCGCATGGGCGACGTTGCCATGATTGATCGAAGCATCCCGAGTAACCCGTGCGCTGTCGTCGTCGGCTCGATTCAGCATCGTCACCCAAACCGCGATCAACAAAGCCACAACCAGCAGGGGCGGCCACCAGTCCGAGTGTTTGGATGTCAATACAGGTTTATTGCGCAAGGGTGTCTGATTTATGGACGAAGAAATAGACGCTAAGCGTCGCGAAAGGCGAACAGTATTCGGCCAATGTGACAACCGTGTTACAACGGCTAATGAACTTAGAAATATTTCGCATGCTGGAATGAATTGGGGCTCCAGTTAATAGTCATGCTGGAACGCTTGGACGAACCGTCAGTCCGGGCTTGACCCGGAATCCAGAAGTGGACCGAATGGAATATCAATATTCAAAGGGTTATCGGATTCGGAAGTGTTGCATGGCAACGTTACAAGACAGTTGCCCTGAGTTCGCAGTTTTTGGACGTTGATCTGGAGAAGCCGCAATTTCCGGTAGTTTCGCCTGCGCCGTTCATCACCTATTCGATCACGATTTCGACCTTTCCGGTTTTGAATCTCGCTACCGAAATGACGAAACCGGCACCTTGGCCTACCCGCATGGGGGGCTGCTCAAGTTTATTCTCCGCGCCTACGCCTAAGGTGTCCTCAACAACCGAGGATCGGGCAGCTGTGCCGGAAGATGTCACCTTCATCGCCCTCTCATGTGACAGCGCCCCGCATCTTACGACCTTGGCCGCTTCCATCTCGGGACAAGGTAACGAAATGGCACAACTCTTCGTCCAGGAATTCAACCTCTGTGACCGTCAAGGCCTGATCAGCCAGCTGTTGTTCGCCATCAAGGGTGCCAAACTCCCCAGCAATGCCTCCAAAACCAAGACCTGATCATTGAACGCTCCGGGCGAATCACCTATTGACCGGTTGATAAACGCCTCTGAGCGGCTAGAATAGTATCGGCACATGGCATAGACCAAGTCGTCACTTACCGGAAGTCATCAGGTGTCTCCTCCTCCGCATCCGACCTTTGAACAATGGTTCAGGCGTTTCTTGCTCCGTGCCTGCATCGGTATCGCTTTTCTCTTGGCTATGGGTCTGGTGTTGTTGAAAAACGGTTATATCGGTATTGGATGGGCTTTCGCTATTGCCTTCGAGGTGTCTGTCGTCTGGGTTGTCGCTTATATGGTCTATCGGCTCTATCATGTGGCATGCCCGGTTTGTGGCAAGACGATGAAAACCGCAAAAGATGTACGTCTCAACAGTTTTGTCGCCCGGTGTTCTGGTTGTGCAACAAGCTGGAATCTTGGTGTTGAAAAGGGTAGCTAGCGGTCACGCGACAGAAACCTTTCTAGTCAAGAATCACCGCAACAGAGGTGAGCAATGGATTTCACCGAAGTAGCAGAACAAGCCGAAGGATGGTCACGAGACCCGTATTTGCCTGAACATCTACGCAGGATTGCAGGGCATCTTGCTCGCCTTGCAGTTATCCTGACCGACAAGCGCTATGGCTGTTCAAGCGAGTATGCGGCGGCAGAAATGATGTATCGCATCCTTTGCGATGCCGTTAAACCAGAAGAAAGCCCGTGTCTCGCGCTGTTTGTGCCCGTTCGAGAACGGCGGAAGGTGCCACGCTATTTATTAGCCGATAGAACCGCGGTCAACGCAGCGCACCGACACAACCAGCCAAGTAGGTAGATCAAACTCTGCATCGCCAAGCTGGTTCTGCTCAGTCTTTGGTGCTCAGATGTCTTCAATCGCCAGAAGCATCTCGTTTGTATGGCGCAAGCGCTCAGCCATGAGCCGCATGACCTGAGTGGCAAAAAACGGCGCTTGCTGCACCAGAAACTGAAAGCGCTTTTCATCAATGGCAACGAACTCGCAATCCGTCACCGCAACGACCGTCGCTGAACGCGGTTCACCCGTCACCATGCCCATTTCCCCAACAACGCCGCCATGATGGAGGGTTTCGACAACCCGGTTGTTGACGATTACTTCGGCGGTGCCCGCCGTCAGCACAAACATCAGGTGTCCTTCTTCCCCCTCCCTGAAAAGCGCGTGTCCTGATTTGATGGCGATGAGGTGCGGGTCGTGGGAAAAAAGTTCGAAGAAGATGGACATGATCAGCCTTCCTTGTTTTTCAACAGGACGCATTATTGGCAGAATTGACGATAAGCATCAAGCTCTGGCACCTGTCAGTTCAGGGAATGCGCGGATCAATTTTACCGTGGCCTGGCGTTTGAAGCGCACGAACTAGCGCCGATTGACCAGCCAATCCAGCAGTGGCTTCCACTCCTCAAGATCTCGGGCAAGGGGTGAATAGGTGTCGAATAGCGTTGTTCCCGAGTTGACCGACTGAACGTAGCGCTGGGAATCGCGGATGCAACTGAGCAGCGGCAAGTCGAACTCGTTGAGAAATTCGATGAGTTGTTGAGAGGAGATGGTACGTTGATCAATCCGCATTCCTACAACGGCTATCCCGACCTTGTCTTTGCGTACGGCCTTTATCTCGGCAAGCTCTTCAAAGAAATCTTGAAGGGCAAGCATATCGAAGAGCGACGACGAGACCGGCACGATCACGCGGTCCACCTCACTCAGCGCTTTTCTCAGCGACTTGCCATGCAAACCGGCCGGAGTATCCAGAATGGCCAGACTACAGTCCGGCGGCGGCTGGCTGAGGTCGTTTTCTGACAATGACCAATACCGGATCTGCGGAAGCGATAGGGAACGCAATTGCAACCAGTGCCGGCTTGACTTCTGTCGATCAAGATCGGCCAGATAGACGATCTCGTCACAACGTGCAAACCAGCTCGCCAGATGAACGGCGAGTGTTGACTTTCCGCACCCACCCTTGGGGTTGGCTACCATAAACGTGCGCATGAATTCTTTACTCTTGGATTTCTACTGCCGTAAATGACGAGAATGATCAACGCCTGACTTCCCATGCAAGCGCATGGGAAGTCTCTCGATAAACGCGGTTTCGGGAAGGGCTGGGGGCTCAGCGCCCAGTCAACCGTACAGCCTGTCGCTACCCCTTGTCACACGGCGTGGGACAAGGGGCTGTCGCGAGCTATTTGGCTGGACGACCGGTCTTTAGCTTGACGATACCCGCAAGCCCTTGAAGCAGTTCATCGTCCGACAGTCCGGACAGTGCCGCCAATCCGGCACGCAGCAGCTCGCTCTTCTTGACCTCGCAACCCGCTTTCAGGGCGCGCGCTTTTAGCGTACCAATCATCGCGTAGTCGGTTTCAGGGAAGGAAAAACTGTCGCGAATGAGTTTCGGGGGTTTCACGGAAGCCGTCTTGACTTTGCTTGCTTTGCCTTCTTTGCCGTGCTTCGCAGCGGTGGGTGACTCGGTTGTGACAGGGGCTACCGCCTTGGTGGTCTTTTTGCTTGCCTTGGCGGGCGCGGGTGTTTCGATGGATTTCTTGACCACCTTCTTGACCGCGGGTTTTGCCACAACGGGTTTCGTAGGCTTTGACGGGGTGTCGTTCATTTGGCGCTCCTTCACATAAAAGGTAATACGGTATATACCGTATAAACTTTATAGCAATGTTGAAGCGATAAATCAACTGCAATCGTGGTGATTGGCATCGCGCCTTGGGTCGGACGGGTGAAATCGAATGGGTTTCGTATCGGCAACAGGGCCGTCAATGCATCAGGGAGGTCAATCGCAAACCCCGGACAAACTGCTCTGTATTCTGCGCCTCATCGGAGGGGCTTCACCCTGGAAATTTCCTTCACTGTTGTGTAATGAGATGGCCGAATGCTCCAAGGGAAAGCGAGCGTTTGAGCTTCATTGGGGGATGCCAGTGGCAATGGACTGTCGATAGCAGGACGCAAAAAGCTCTGGTTAAAGCGGTTCAGCCGTGTGGATTATGTGCCGTGACGGCAGGCGATAGCCCTTTGAGAATATCTCGAAGTCATTTGGACTACTCAAAAAAACCTAATGAACCGAACATTTGTCATATGACTAGCATATAAGAAATAACCGACTATCTAAACTCGTGGATTGCCGGAATCAACTTTTATATTTGAAGGGAAAATCGCTATGAAACGACTCGCAATTGCGACTTCTGTCGCACTGATCTTTGCCAGCGCTGGAGCTCAAGCTGCGCTGCTTGATGAACACAACGGTCAGCTTTACGACAATGTGACCAATCTCGTGTGGTTGCAAGACGCCAATCTGGCGGCCAGCAACACTTTCGGCGTATCCGGAATTGGTAGTGCTGATGGCGCTGGTTCAATGAACTGGAGTACGGCCAATAGCTGGATTGCCGGAATGAATGCTGCCAACTACCTCGGCCACAATGACTGGAAGCTGCCGACGATGAGGACCAGCACCAGCCAGTACAACGTAACGGACCCAGCTGACCAGATGTCGTACATGTACTATGTCAATTTGGGGTTGACTGCTCAAAATGGAGTACTCGGAAACGCAAATGCGAAAGGTCAGGCGAATATCGGCCTGGTGAAGAACCTTCAGAACTATTCATACTGGACCGGCACGTCTTATCCTGGATATGCGGACACATACGCTGGAAGCTTCTATTTTCAATCGGGCTATCAGAATTTTCTCAACAAAGTCAATGTATATGATGTTTGGGCCGTTCGCGCGGCCGATGCGGCGGATATTGCTGCTGCCGTTCCAGAACCTGAAAGCTACGCCATGTTGCTGGCAGGTCTTGCGTTCGTTGGTTTCATAGGTCGACGCAGAAAAGAGGCGATTTCTGCTTGATAGCGATTTCTGGCCAATAACGGGAGTTTTCCTCCCGTTTTTCGTTTACGGGTGGCTGTTTTGAATGATCTCTATCAGTCTTTTACTATCCGACAGGTATGCTGCCGAACGCTTTTTGATGGGAGAACCACGTCGGATCATAGCGTGACAAATGGCCCTGTTTATTCAAGTGCGTGTAAGCACATTTGGCTAATTGGCTCTGGCAACCTTTATAACAGGAACGCCCGAGTTCGACAGTTAATCTTGCAAGCTGTTGTTTGCTATAGACCAGCGTTAAAAAACGTGT
>JAIFNM010000128.1:923-5083 GCA_020047725.1 Betaproteobacteria bacterium | reverse complement strand
ATAAACCGCCACTTCGTGCGCCCGACACCGCAGGCCGTCCTCGGCCCCGGGGACGACTGCGCTTTGCTGGCTCCTTCGCCCGGCATGGAACTGGCGATCACCACCGACATGCTGGTTTCCGGTACCCATTTTCTTGCGGATACTGATCCGTTCCAGCTCGGCTGGAAGTCACTGGCCGTGAATCTTTCCGATCTGGCTGCCATGGGTGCCCGCCCCCGCTGGGTCTTGCTCGCCGGCAGTCTGCCACACGCAGACGAGATCTGGATTGCCGCCTTCGCGGACGGACTCTTCACCTGTGCCAAACGTTACGGCGTCGACCTTGTCGGAGGCGATACGACGCGTGGGCCGCTCAATCTGTGCATCACGGCACTCGGTGAAGTCCCAAGCGGCAAAGCGTTACGCCGTGATGGAGCCAAAGCCGGTGACGATCTTTGGATTTCCGGCCAGCCCGGTTTGGCTGCACTTGGCCTGGCCCAACTGCAAGGTCGGACAAAGCTTCCGGGAGCGCTGGCGACGCGCTGTATTGCAAGCCTGCAACGTCCAGTACCGCGCATTGAACTCGGCCTCGCCTTGCTCCACCGACAACTTGCCCATGCCTCTATCGACGTCTCGGATGGCCTGCTCGCCGACCTCGGTCACATCGCCGAGCGTTCATGCGTTGATGCCGAGGTTTTCGAAACACTGCTTCCCTACCTGCCGGCGGGCACCGACCCGGAATTGGCACGCAATGCCCAACTCGCCGGTGGCGACGACTACGAACTGGTCTTTGCCGCGCCCCCCGGAAAGCGCCATGAACTGGCCGAACTGGCTGCCCAGCTCGATCTGCCGTTGTGGCGCATCGGTCGCTTTGTCGCAGGCAAGGGCGTAGTCCGCCTGCTCGATGAGGACGGGCAGAGCATTCCGGTGACACGAAAAGGATTCGATCATTTTGGCCAAGATACCGACTAAACCACCTGCGCTGCGTTTCCTCTTCTCGCATCCGGCTCACCTGGTGGCTTGCGGATTTGGCAGCGGCCTGTTCCCGGTTGCTCCAGGAACGGCCGGAACGCTTTTAGCGTGGGCTACCTTCCCGTTGCTGCGGCCGTGGATGAACGATTTCGAATTACTCGCCTTTCTGGCCGTCTGTTTCATTGGCGGTGTACTGGCGGTACACAAAACCGGTAGCGATCTTGGCGTAATCGACCACGGTAGCATCGTCTGGGATGAAATCGTTCCATTCTGGATGGTGCTGGTGTTCTGTCCCGCCGACTGGTTGTGGCAAAGTGCCGCCTTCCTGCTCTTCCGTATTTTCGACATTACCAAACCGCAACCCGCTCGCTTCTTTGACGAGAAAGTGAAGAACGGCTTCGGGGTCATGACCGACGATTTCTTCGCGGCAGCCTATACGGTACTGGTACTGGCCATGCTGCGTTCTGTTCTGGCATGAGCGCACCCAGCCAAAAGATCCTTGAAGCACTTGCCGCCGAAGTCGGTGCCCTCTTGCTGAGCAATGGCTTGCGACTGGCCACAGCGGAATCCTGCACCGGGGGCTGGGTTGCACAATGCCTGACCTCCATTGCAGGCAGTTCGGATTGGTTCGAGCGCGGTTTTGTGACCTACTCGAATGAAGCAAAACAGGAAATGCTTGGCGTCGAAATTGACACGTTGATGATTCATGGCGCCGTCAGTGAAGCAGTAGCCGCCGCCATGGCTATCGGCGCTCTACGCCATAGCCATGCCGACTGGGTACTTTCGATCACCGGAATTGCCGGCCCCGGTGGCGGCTCAACGGATAAGCCCGTCGGCACGATTTGTTTTAGCTGGGCCGGCCCGGAAGGCTACGTCGACGTTGAAACCCGCCACTTCTCTGGATCTCGCGAGGAGGTTCGTGCGCATTCAGTGGCGCATGCCTGCACGGGAATCCTGCAACGTGCAGCTGTTCTTCAAGGATAAAAAGCTGACGCAAGTTATTGCTTTCATTAAACAACCGCGCTGGCCATTGTGGAATTATGCACAAACTTTCAGGCCAGTTCGGATAGAATCCCGTTTGCCAAATTCATATTGCCATTAATGCAATTCAACCATTCATCCGTTAGGCGAAGCATCCAACTATCAGCGCTGCTGTCCATGATGACTGTGTACGCTGGGACAGCCCAAGCCTTGGGACTGGGAGAGCTCAAGGTTCATTCGCGCCTTGGCGCATTTTTTCAGGCCGAAGTTAAACTCATTGAAAGCTCGAGCGACACCCGCCTGACGGGCGATTGCTTTCACCTGAGTAATGCAGGGGAACCCGACGCCGGGATTCCGCTGCTCACTCGCGGTCGCATCAGCCTGGAACGCCAGAACGGCCAGTCCAGACTGCTTATTACTTCCGATCAGACAGTCAACGAACCCGTATTGCAGGTCAACCTGAGAGCCAGTTGCGGCTCCGAAGTTGTGCGCAGTTACACGGTGCTGATCGACCCTGCATCACTACCGCAACTTGCCACACAGACCGGTATTTCGCTGCCGCAGGCGAACAAATTGCCGGCACCGGAAACGCCTGCACAGCCCGTCGTTTTGGAAAAAGACTATCCGAATACCTGGCAGGCCGCGCAAGGCGAATCGGCGAAATCAATCTCCAGATCCCTTTTCCCGCGCCAACCGAGTGCTCAACGCCGCTTCCTGGCAGCACTCAAGGCCGATAATCCGCAGCTTGATCTGGGCGTGGATGGCGAAACACCGCTCGACTCCGGAACGGCTCTGAACATCCCCGACACGCGGCGGCGAGCACTCCTCTCAGCATCAGCCGGCATCGATGAAAAGTCCGCAGTAAAGGAAAGCCCGGCCAAAGCGCTCCCGAATCCGGTTCGCCGCGAAAAATCAGCGGTGCTCAAACCGGCAGGTCGTATGGCAGATCGACTCGTCATATCAGGTGATGCTGACGAAGCAAGCTCGGAGTCTGAAGCCCCTTTGCGGCTATCGACTGAGTTGTCTACGCGCTTTTCAGGCAAGGTGTCCGAAAACAGCCGTACCTTGCTGCGCCTTGAATACAAGCTACTGAGTGCGCTTTACGTGCAAGCCGAGCAACAACTCGCAATGGCTGAACAAGTGCGCAATCTCGAAGCAAGCTTCGAGGAAATGCGCTTGGCAACCGAAAGCACAGCGCATCAAACCAAGGCCGCAGTGGCTGCCAACGCAAAGCCGATTTCTTTGGCTGAAACACCAGCACTTGGCGCCCTCCCGCAAACCCCGCCTGTCACAGCAAGCAGCCCAAACCAAGCACCCACCGCTACGGTTGAACAAGCCAAGGCAAAACCGGAAGATAGTTTCAGTTGGTGGCTGGAAATACTGATCGTGCTCGGTCTGATCGGGGCGTTGAGCTGGGCATTTGCGCGCCGATCCCGCAAAAATCTCCCCGAACCTGAAGCAGTTGCTGCCGATGACGACCTCTGTATTCCACCACCTGCCGCCAGCGCAGAGAGTCACGACCCCTGGGCCGCCGAAGCCGAACATGAAGCGCCACAGCCGGCAAAGACATCGGGCATCATGCCAGATATCATTCTGGACGATGCGCCGCCGCCCCCACCGGGCACAATTGACTTCGAGAAGCAGGACCGTCCTGTCAAACACCTGGAAGTCGACGAAACCGGAAATTACCGTACGGTGATTGAACTGGCGGATATTATGGTCTGCTTTGGACGCATCAAAGGTGCAACCCAGGCCCTCGAAGAGTTTCTGGCTCGCGACCCAGGTGCTGCGCTGCTCCCGTGGATGAAGTTACTCGAGATCTTCCGGGCAAACGACATGCGCGAAGAATTCGAGACCTACGCACTGAAACTCAGAGGGCATTTCAATGTGGCACCTGCCAGCTGGGAACTGGCCGGGGAATGCCTCAGGGAACCGATTTCGCCCGTTGACGAAAGCAATATCTCGATTGAGGACTTGCTGCAGAAGCTGCCGACTATTGGCACGCTCCCGCATATCAAGGAAAACATCCTGAAGTCCTGGGATTCCTCGGACGGATTGGCCTATCTCACGCACCTGCTGCGTGATACCCGCGACGGAAAACGTAGTGGCTTCCCGCTGGCCATTGCGCGCGAATTGCAATTTCTGCTCGAACTCCTGGAAAACCGCTATCAGAACAAGACGTAACACAGTGCGATACACAAACAGACCGCTCCTGTTGCGATACTCACATT
>JAIFNM010000128.1:0-887 GCA_020047725.1 Betaproteobacteria bacterium | reverse complement strand
TATTGCACAGTCCATGCCGTCGAACATGAGATAATTCCCGTCAATCAGGATAGAGGACACGTAATGGATGACAACAAGTCAAAAGCATTGGCAGCAGCGCTAGCTCAGATCGAAAAGCAGTTCGGCAAAGGCTCGATCATGAAAATGGGCGATGGCAGTGTCGTCAACGACATTCAGGTCGTTTCAACCGGATCGCTCGGGCTCGATATTGCCCTAGGCATCGGCGGCCTGCCTCGAGGCCGTGTCGTCGAAATCTATGGGCCAGAATCTTCCGGCAAAACAACGCTGACGCTGCAAGTCATTGCTGAAATGCAGAAACTTGGCGGCACGGCAGCATTTATTGATGCAGAACACGCACTCGATCCGACTTACGCGCAAAAACTCGGCGTTAATCTTCAAGATTTGCTGATCTCGCAACCGGACACCGGAGAACAGGCGCTTGAAATCGCCGACATGCTTGTGCGCTCGGCAAGCGTGGACGTCGTCGTCATCGACTCGGTCGCCGCCCTTGTGCCGAAAGCCGAAATCGAAGGTGAAATGGGTGACTCGCTACCCGGTCTGCAAGCCCGGCTGATGAGTCAGGCACTACGCAAACTCACCGCCAACATCAACCGGACCAACACGTTGGTCATTTTCATCAACCAGATCCGCATGAAAATCGGCGTCATGTTCGGCAGTCCGGAGACCACTACGGGCGGCAATGCACTGAAGTTCTACGCTTCGGTGCGCCTGGACATTCGCCGCATCGGCGGCATCAAGAAGGGCGATGAGGTCGTCGGCAACGAAACCCGCGTCAAGGTTGTCAAGAACAAGGTTGCACCGCCCTTCCGCGAAGCCATCTTCGACATTCTCTATGGCGAAGGAACCTCGCGCGAAGGCGAAATCGT
>JAIFNM010000217.1 GCA_020047725.1 Betaproteobacteria bacterium | reverse complement strand
ATGAACTGGTCAAAGTGTTTCAAGGCTACGGATTTGACGAGTTTGTGCGTGAGATGAGGAACGTCTTCAAGACGGTATCATCGCGCAAACCGGACGCGTCCCGTGACCGTAGTGCCGAGTTGTATTTGCTCGGAAAAGGGCTAAAGGTTTGATGTTGCAGGCTTGCAAGCACTGCGCTGCCTGAATGGTCTGATTGGGTTTAGAATGTCGTTTTTCCGCAATACACATCCTTTCAGGATTCCCTGAAGCGTAACTAGGAAGAGGTGCAGCATTGAATAACATGTTCAAGAATATGGCTGTTTGGCTGGTCATCGGTCTGGTGCTGATGACGGTCTTCAACCAGTTCAATACCCGTCAGACACCGCAGGCGTCAATGGAGTATTCCCAGTTCATGGAGGAAGTCGGGCGGGGTTCAATTTCGAAGGTGGTGATCGAAGGTCGTGTGCTCAAGGCGACGACGAGTGACGGGCGCAAGCTGACCTCTTACGCGCCGCCTGATCTCTGGATGGTTTCTGATCTGCTCAAGCATGGCGTCAAGATTGAAGCCAAGCCGGAAGAGGAGCAGTCCTTCCTGATGAGCATTTTTGTCAGTTGGTTCCCTATGCTGCTGCTGATTGGCGTCTGGGTGTTCTTCATGCGCCAGATGCAGGGCGGTGGCAAAGGCGGGGCGTTCTCGTTCGGCAAAAGCAAAGCTCGCCTGCTTGATGAATCGACCAACAGTATAACGTTTGCCGATGTGGCTGGTTGCGACGAGGCAAAGGAAGAAGTGTCCGAACTTGTTGACTTTCTGCGTGACCCGACAAAATTCCAGAAACTAGGTGGCCGCATTCCAAAGGGGGTGCTGCTTGTTGGCAATCCGGGTACCGGTAAGACTTTACTGGCCAAGGCGATTGCTGGCGAAGCCAAAGTTCCGTTCTTCTCGATCTCGGGCTCCGATTTTGTTGAGATGTTTGTTGGTGTCGGTGCGGCGCGGGTACGCGATATGTTCGAGAATGCCAAGAAACATGCACCGTGCATCATCTTTATTGACGAACTCGATGCGGTTGGTCGTCAGCGCGGCGCCGGTCTGGGTGGCGGAAATGACGAACGTGAGCAGACGCTGAATCAGATGCTGGTCGAAATGGACGGTTTTGAAGGTAGCGTTGGCGTAATTGTGATTGCCGCAACTAACCGTCCCGACGTACTTGATCCAGCGCTTATGCGTCCGGGTCGTTTTGACCGTCAGGTGGTTGTGCCGCTGCCAGATATCCGTGGTCGCGAGCAGATTTTGATTGTGCACATGCGCAAAGTGCCGTTGTCGCCGGACGTCAAGGCTGACATCCTCGCGCGAGGGACGCCGGGAATGTCAGGCGCTGACTTGGCCAATCTGGTCAATGAGGCTGCCTTGTTTGCCGCTCGGGCCAGCAAGCGTCTCGTTGATATGGAAGACTTCGAGAAAGCCAAAGATAAGATTCTGATGGGTGCTGAACGTCGTAGCATGGTCATGAATGACGAAGAAAAACGTAATACTGCTTATCACGAGTCGGGGCACGCAGTTGTAGCCAAGCTGGTGCCAAAGTCTGACCCGGTGCACAAGGTCACCATCATCCCGCGCGGTCGCGCGCTAGGTCTGACCATGCAACTGCCGGAAGAGGACCGCTACGCCTATGACCGCGTTTACTTGATGAGCCGTATTGCGGTGCTGTTTGGTGGGCGCATTGCCGAAGAGTTATTCATGAACCAGATGACAACCGGAGCTTCCAACGACTTCGAGCGCGCCACGCAGATGGCACGTGACATGGTCACGCGTTACGGCATGTCTGATGCCTTGGGCCCTATGGTTTATGGTGAGAATGAAGGCGAGGTATTCCTTGGTCGTTCGGTCACCACGCACAAGAATATGTCGGAGACGACGATGCAGCAGGTTGACGCAGAGATTCGTCGTATCATCGACGAGCAGTATGCGCTAGCCCGCAAACTGCTCGAAGAGAACCGCGATAAAGTTGAGGCGATGACCGCTGCGTTGCTTGAATTGGAAACCATTGACGCTGATCAGATCAACGACATTATGGACGGCAAGCCACCACGTCCGCCCAAGCAGCCGCAGGCCAAGGTGATGACGTCGACGGATACGCCGCCGCCGGATGCCGCGCCGAGTGCCACCGCACCGGCGTGAGCCGGGTAAATCAAACCAGGCCGGGGGAGTTGAAACTCCCCCGGTTTTTTTACGTCGAGGTTTTTTATGCTTCGTTGCGGAAAATTTGAGTTATCTCTTGATCATCCGCTGCTGATGGGCATCGTTAACCTGACACCGGATTCTTTTTCTGGCGACGGGCTGGCGACGGATAGTGTACGGGCCGTTGCACACGCTTGGCATCAGATTGAAGCCGGTGCTGACCTGATCGATCTAGGCGCCGAATCATCACGCCCCGGCGCCATTCCTTCCTCGCTAGATGACGAGTTGTCTCGCTTGTTGCCTGTACTAAACGCTTTGGCCGACTGCGGCATTCCGATTTCCGTCGATACCTATAAGCCCGAAGTGATTCGCGTTGCCCTTGCTCACGGCGCTTCAATGATCAACGACATCTACGCTCTGCGTATGCCTGGTGCTCTGGAGGCAGTGATAGCGAGTAACTGCGGTGTTTGCCTGATGCACATGCAGGGTGAACCACTGACAATGCAGCAGAACCCTTGTTACGGCGATGCTGTTGGTGAGGTGCGTGGATTTCTTGCCGAACGGGTACGGATTGCTTCTTCAGCTGGTATTTCAACTGACCGTCTGGTGCTTGATCCGGGATTCGGGTTTGGCAAAACGCTTGAACACAACCTTGACCTGCTTCGCCGCATTGAGGAAGTCTCCAGCGATGGCTTGCCGCTGTTGGCCGGAATTTCACGTAAATCGATGTTGGGCACCATTACTGGTCGTTGTGTCGAGCAGCGCCTGTCTTCGAGCATTACTGCCGCTTTAATAGCAGTGCAGCGGGGTGTGAGAATTTTGCGAGTGCACGACGTGGCTGAGACGCGCGATGCGCTTGCAATATGGAGGGCTGTTAGTCCTGATTGACGCGGGTCAGCGCTTTGATGCAGCGAGGAGCGTTGCGTTGAACAGAAAACGCCTCCTAGTCAGTGGCGGAATCCCGGTAGTATTCGCGCCGTTTGAGCATGAAGAAGATGGTACGCAGGATTTTGTGCGCCAATCCTTCGATCGCAAACGGAAACTGTTCGATGATCAACTCCAGCACAGGCAGAAAAAAGCTTCACTAACGCCCTGAACACAGGCTTCGACCTGCCACTGGCACACCGCATCGACGCAGGTGATGTGATAGACGCCCTTGATGCCGTCCTGATCGCCCTGGTGAACAGTGTCGATACGCACAAAGCCGGCTCTGCCGTTGGGGCGCGGTGCTTTGCGTACGCCGATGGCGTTACACACGGGGTGGGTCTTGGTAAAACTTGTTCGTAATCTTTGATAGCCTGCGCTTTTGCGCAGGTTGTACAGGTGGGAGACTGACAGTCTGGCCAGTCGCTCGTAGCGTTCATCACCGTAGACGCTGTAGGCACGCTGCAAGAGATGTGCAATGGCTGGACCACAGACGTCGTCGTTGGCTTTATCCATATCGATGAGTTGCTCGATATCACTGCTCGTGTACTTGCGTGGAAATGGCGCCGTCGGCGCCCGGTAGCGCTTCGTCAGGTGTACGGGGGCCAAACGGTTAGCCTGCCACTGGGCGATCAGGCGGGTGATTTGCGCTCGACTGCAGCCGCTGGTGTGCTGAAGGTAGGGTAGCAGCGTACCGCGCTCGCGTTTGTTGCGCCCGGGGTAGTCAAAGCGCTTGAGCACCCGGCTGATGTGAGCATAGCGCTCGTTGTCATCACCAGACGTTGAGAACTCGATCTGGGCGCTGCCGATGAGAAACTGCTCAATCTGTTCAATCGTGCAAAGCTGCGTTTCGTTCATGTCGATCACCATCACCGGATGATCAACCCACGCTTCAATTCAACCCCGGTTTCTTCGCTTCAGGCTCATTCCTGCTTGGAAATACGGATTTCGTTCAGGCTCGTACCACATTGGACAAGGCTGGGTAGCGCCTATCGCAATGATCGTTAGTACAATAGCAACATTTGGCGGTTTGCCAATTCGTTACCTTGGGGAGAGAGAAATTGACAAGGAAGTATTTTGGGACGGATGGTGTACGTGGCCGGGTAGGGCAATCCCCGATTACACCGGACTTCGTGATGCGTCTCGGCTATTCGGCCGGAAAGGTGCTTGTTTCAGACAAATCAGCCCGCGGCCACCTCAAGGAAGGTGATCGTCCGGCCGTCCTGATCGGGAAGGACACGCGAATTTCGGGCTATATGCTGGAGGCGGCACTCGAGGCTGGCTTTTCGGCAGCGGGCGTTGATGTCTGCCTGGTCGGGCCGATGCCGACTCCGGCCGTGGCTTACTTAACCCGGGCGTTGCGTCTGCAAGCTGGGATTGTCATTTCAGCCTCGCACAATCCGTTCTACGATAATGGCATTAAGTTTTTCTCAGCGCATGGCAGCAAACTTGAGGATGAGTTGGAAGCGAAGATCGAGGCAGGGATTGATGCGCCTCTGGTCTGTGTGCAGTCTGCCGAACTTGGGCGAGCACGTCGGATCGACGATGCCGCAGGGCGTTATATCGAGTTCTGCAAAAGTACCTTTCCGAACGATCTTGATCTGCGTGGACTGAAAATCGTTATCGATTGCGCGCATGGTGCCGCCTATCAGATTGCTCCGCACGTGTTTCATGAGCTCGGCGCCGAGATAATTGCTATTGGTGCCGAGCCTAATGGACTAAATATTAATAAGGAAGTCGGTGCAACGTCTCCGGGAGCCTTGAGCAACGCGGTTTTGTCGCATAGGGCTGATTTGGGCATCGCGCTCGATGGCGATGCAGACCGCGTGATGATGGTCGATGCCTCCGGTTGCGTTTATGACGGTGATCAACTGCTTCTGGCTGTCGTTCGCAGTCGTCTGAGAAGCGGAGCAGTGGCAGGCGTCGTGGGAACCTTGATGACCAATCTGGCGTTTGAGCATGCTCTAGCGGCGTTGAATGTGTCTTTTGCCCGTGCTGCTGTCGGCGACCGTTACGTGCTGGAAATGCTGAGAGAGAAAGGGTGGTTGTTTGGGGGCGAGAACTCAGGGCACATTCTTTGTCTTGATCGGCACACGACTGGCGATGGCATTGTTTCGGCTTTGCAGGTTCTGTCCGCCCTGCGTGAGGAAGGCGGCAATCTCGGGGGCTTATTAGGGCAGTTAGTACTTTATCCTCAGGTCTTGATCAATGTGCCGCTGGTCAAGGGTTTTTCTTGGAAGGATCACCCTCTGATTGCTACTATTCGCGACAAGGTTGAAGTAAGCCTTGAAGGGCAGGGCCGCGTCTTGCTGCGCGCTTCGGGGACTGAGCCTTTGCTACGGGTTATGGTCGAAGGGCGCGATGCGGAGAAGGTGCAGGCGGCAGCGGAAGAACTCGCAGCGGCGGTGCGTGAAGCCGTGTCGTCGTAGCTAACTGGTGTAGTCTTCGTCACCCGCATGATCAGCTTTTTTCAGCCGTACTCATATGCTTCTGGAAATTGATCTGTAGGCTTTTGATTGACCTCAGGGGTTCTGACTGACTATAATTCGCCCTTTTTGCACGGGGTGTTCTATGCGCCAAAAGCTAGTTGCGGGTAATTGGAAGATGCATGGTGGGCTTAAGACCAACCTACAGTTGCTTCAGGACGTTGTTGCAGGTGTGGCCGAATTGCGTGGCATGGCGACTGCAGTTTGTGTGCCTTTCCCCTATCTGGCGCAGACACAGTCTGTTTTGACTGGAACGTCAGTAGCTTGGGGTGCGCAGAATATTAGCGAGCAGGCGCAGGGCGCTTTTACGGGTGAGGTCAGTGCAGCGATGCTGCAAGATTTTTCCTGTCGCTATGTTCTCGTTGGGCACTCTGAGCGCCGTGCCATTTATGGCGAGTCTGATGCGCTGGTTGCCGAAAAATTTGCAGCTGCATTGGCTGCTGGTTTACACCCTGTCCTTTGCGTTGGTGAGACGCTGGCTCAACGAGAGGCCGATCAAACAGTCGTAATCGTTTCCGCGCAGATTGACGCTGTATTGAAGCGCGTTGGTGTTGCTGCTTTCTCCGATGCTGTCGTTGCCTATGAGCCAGTTTGGGCCATTGGTACAGGTCGTACGGCGACATCCGAGCAGGCGCAGGAAGTGCATGCAGCTATTCGTGCCCAGATTGCGCGTGCGGATGCAAAGGTCTCCGAGGGTCTGCAAATTCTCTACGGTGGCAGTGTCAAGCCGTCCAATGCCGTCGAACTGTTTGGTATGCCCGATATTGATGGCGGCTTGATTGGAGGCGCTTCACTTGTGGCGGCGGACTTCCTGGCAATTTGTCGCGCAGCGGCTCAATAAAGAGGCACCATGGAATATCTGTTTTCTACAATCTTGCTGGTCCACATTCTAGCAGCGATCGGCGTTATCGGCCTCGTGTTGGTTCAGCATGGCAAGGGTGCTGACATGGGTGCGGCTTTCGGTAGCGGTGCTTCAGGTAGTCTGTTTGGTGCCACGGGGTCAGCCAACTTTCTTAGCCGGACTACCGCTATCTTGGCGGCTGTCTTTTTTGTGACTAGTCTTTCGTTGGCTTATATCGCCTCAAACAAGCCAAAAACGACTGGCAGTGTGATGCAAGATGAGGTAAAATCGCAGCCTGTTTCAACACCGGTTCCAGCGGGTGTGGATAAGGTTGGAAGCCCCGTGGATTCTGACTCGAAGACGAAAGATATTCCAAAGTAGATAAACAGAAAGACAGTGGTGGGGGATATATCTTCCCTTGTTTTTTCCCTTGCCGTCTGACTGTATTAGTGCCGACGTGGTGAAATTGGTAGACACGCTATCTTGAGGGGGTAGTGACTTAGGTCGTATGAGTTCGAGTCTCATCGTCGGCACCAAATCCAAGTGGAGTCATTCTGAGTAGGTGACTCTAAACTGAACATAAGCGAGAGCGTGGCGGATCATGCTTGAAAACTATTTCCCGGTATTTGTCTTTGTTCTGATTGGTGCCGTGTTTGGTATCGCGCCGGTCATCACCGGCATGGTTGTTGCGCCCCATCGCCCCAATAGCGAAAAGTTGTCGCCCTACGAGTGCGGCTTCGAGGCTTTTGAGGACGCGCGAGTCAAGTTTGATGTGCGTTATTACTTGATATCCATCCTGTTCATCCTGTTTGATCTTGAAGTGGCCTTTCTTGTTCCGTGGGCGACGATTTTCAAAGAGATCGCTCAGACTGAGTCGGTCAAGTGGTTTGGCTTCATCGAGATGTTGGTCTTTATCGTTATTTTGGTCGTGGGCTATGTTTATGTCTGGGCCAAGGGTGCGCTGGATTGGGAGTGAAAGATGGGTATTGATGGCATTCTCCAGGAAGGCTTCATCACAACGACGGCTGACAAGCTGATCAACTATGTTCGAACCGGCTCGATGTGGCCGATGACTTTTGGTCTTGCTTGCTGCGCGATTGAAATGATTCATGCAGGTTGTTCGCGCTACGACCTGGATCGTTTTGGGATCGTCTTTCGTCCCAGCCCACGCCAGTCTGATGTGATGATTGTGGCCGGTACCCTGACCAACAAGATGGCACCAGCCTTGCGCAAGGTCTACGATCAGATGGCCGAGCCGCGCTGGGTCATTTCCATGGGTTCCTGCGCCAATGGCGGTGGCTATTACCACTATGCCTATTCAGTGGTTCGGGGGTGTGACCGCATCGTTCCGGTTGATATCTATGTTCCTGGTTGTCCGCCAACCGCTGAAGCGCTGATTTATGGCCTGATTCAGTTGCAGAACAAGATTCGCCGTACCAGCACCATCGCCCGTTAATCCTATCGAGAGTTCGTCATGTCCGCCAAGCTTGAAGTGCTTAGCCAGAACCTGCAAAAACACCTCGGAGATCGAATCGGGTCGCTGCAAGTTGCCCTTGATGAAATTACCGTTGACATCGATGTGGCCGACTATCTTGGGGTGATGACGATACTTCGCGATGAGCCTGAGTTGCGGTTTGAAGAACTGATTGACCTTTGCGGCGTCGATTACTCAGCGTACGGAAATTCAGAATGGTTCGGCAAGCGTTTTGCTGCGGTCAGCCATCTGATTTCCATAACGAACAACTGGCGTCTGCGGGTTCGTTGCTTTGCAGCAGAAGATGATTTTCCATCGATCCCTTCGCTTGTTCCAATCTGGAATTCGGTCAACTGGTTCGAGCGTGAAGCCTTCGATCTGTATGGGATCGTATTCCCTGGACACCCTGACTTGCGCCGGATTCTTACCGACTACGGTTTCATCGGCTATCCTTTCCGCAAGGATTTTCCGATTTACGGTTATGTCGAAATGCGTTACGACCCCGATCAGCAACGCGTGATTTATCAACCGGTGACCATCGAGCCGCGTGAGGTCACGCCGCGCATCGTTCGGGAAGCGAGCTACGGGGACGTGGGAAATGTCTGATATCCAGAATTACACGCTGAACTTTGGGCCGCAACACCCGGCAGCACACGGCGTGTTGCGCATGGTGCTCGAACTCGACGGCGAAGTCGTCATGCGCGCCGATCCGCATATCGGAATGCTGCATCGTGCAACCGAGAAATTGGCTGAAACAAAGACCTGGGTCCAGTCGGTTCCCTACATGGATCGTCTCGACTACATGTCGATGATGTCCAGCGAGCACGCCTACTGTTTGGCGATCGAAAAGTTGCTCGGTATCGATGTTCCGATCCGCGCCCAGTATATCCGCGTGATGTTTGATGAAATTACGCGCGTTCTGAACCACTTGTTGTGGATCGGTGCGCACGGGATTGACGTTGGCGCGATGACCATGATGCTTTACGCCATGCGTGAGCGTGAAGATCTGGTCGACTGCTACGAAGCGGTGTCGGGTTCGCGCTGGCATGCGGCCTATTATCGTCCGGGCGGTGTCTATCGCGATTTGCCGGACAGTATGCCGAAGTACAAGGCGTCGAAGTGGAAAAGTGCGGCTCAGGTAAACAAGCTCAACGAAGTACGTAGCGGTACCTTGCTTGACTTCCTCGATGACTTTGTTGCCCGCTTTCCGAAAATTGTTGATGAATACGAAACGCTTCTTACCGATAACCGCATTTGGAAACAACGGCTGGTCAATGTCGGTATCGTGACGCCCGAGCGCGCCATGCAACTGGGCTTTACGGGGCCAATGCTGCGCGGTTCGGGAATTGCTTGGGATCTGCGCAAGAAACAGCCCTACGCCGTTTATGACCGCGTCGATTTTGACATTCCGGTCGGTGTAACCGGCGACTGTTATGACCGTTATCTTGTGCGTGTCGAAGAGATGCGCCAGGCGAACCGCATCATCAAGCAATGTATCGATTGGTTGCGTGTCAATCCAGGGCCGGTAATTACCAACAATCATAAAGTCGCCGCTCCTCCCCGTGCCAGCATGAAGTCGAACATGGAAGAACTGATCCATCACTTCAAATTGTGTACCGAGGGTATCCATGTGCCTGAAGGCCAGGTTTATTCGGCCATCGAACACCCGAAGGGCGAATTTGGCATTTACGCGGTTTCGGATGGCGCAAACAAACCCTATCGACTGAAAATTCGTTCGCCGGGCTATGTGCACCTGTCGGCGATGAATGAATTGACCCATGGTCACATGATTGCCGACGTGGTGACGATGATCGGCACAATTGACATCGTTTTTGGCGAGATCGACCGCTAATGCTGACAATAGAATCCCTACAGAGAATCGATCGCGAGATCGCCAAGTATCCGGTTGACCAGAAGCAGTCAGCGGTCATGGCGGCGTTGGCCATTGCTCAGGAACAGCAGGGCTGGCTGTCCAGCGAGGCGATTGAGTCCGTGGCCAATTATCTTGGCATGGCCCCGATGGCGGCCTACGAAGTGGCCAGCTTTTACAACATGTACGACTTGAAGCCGGTAGGCAAGTACAAGCTGACGGTGTGTACGAATCTGCCGTGCATGTTGTCCGGTGGCGTCGATGCCGGTGAGTATCTGAAGAAGAAATTGGGTGTCGGTTTCAACGAAACGACGCCTGATGGCAAGATCACGCTCAAGGAAGGCGAGTGCATGGGTGCTTGCGGTGATGCGCCGGTGATGCTTGTCAATAACCGTCGCATGTGTAGCTGCATGCTGCCAGAGCAAATTGACAAACTGCTGGCGGAGCTCGAATAATGGCGATCCTCGGTGCAATCAATCCGATGCTCACCGTCGGCCTCGACGGGAACAACGCGTGGCGGCTGGAAGACTACCTAGGGCGTGGCGGCTACTCGGCGCTGAAAAGAATTCTTGCCGAAAAAATGACACCGGATCAGGTGATCGCTGAGGTCAAAAAGTCGGTCCTGCGCGGCCGCGGTGGTGCGGGTTTTCCGACGGGTCTGAAGTGGAGTTTCATGCCGCGTTCGTTCGCCGGCGACAAGTACGTCGTTTGTAATTCGGACGAAGGCGAGCCGGGAACATTCAAGGATAGAGACATCCTGCTCTTCAATCCGCATTCGGTCATCGAAGGCATGATTATCGCCGGCTACGCCATGGGCGCGGCCCGCGGCTACAACTACATTCACGGCGAAGTGTGGGAAGTCTATACGCGCTTTGAAGAGGCGCTGGCCGAAGCGCGTGCCGCTGGCCTCTTGGGCAAGAATATTCTTGCTTCAGGCGTCGATTTCGAGCTTTTCGCGCATCATGGTTACGGTGCTTATATCTGCGGCGAAGAAACCGCGCTTCTCGAATCGATCGAAGGCAAGAAAGGGCAGCCGCGCTACAAACCGCCGTTCCCCGCCAGCGTCGGTCTTTACGGCAAGCCGACGACGATCAACAACACCGAGACCTTCGCTGCCATCCCCTTCATCATGAACCTCGGTGGCGAGGCCTATCTCGAAGCGGGGAAACCCAATAACGGCGGGACCAAGCTGTTCTCGATTTCCGGGCATGTCAACCGGCCCGGCAATTACGAAATTCCACTGGGAACGCCTTTTTCGACGCTGCTTGAGATGGCTGGCGGCATGCGCGGTGGGCGCAAGCTCAAAGGCTGCATCCCCGGCGGTTCGTCTTCGCCGGTTGTTCCCGGCGAGATAATGATGGGCTGCACGATGGATTACGACTCCATCAGCAAAGCAGGGTCAATGCTCGGTTCCGGCGCGGTCATCGTCATGGACGAGACGACCTGCATGGTCAAGGCGCTTGAGCGCTTGTCCTTCTTCTATTACGAAGAGTCCTGTGGGCAGTGCACACCGTGTCGCGAAGGTACCAATTGGCTTTACAAGATCGTCCATCGCATCGAAAACGGGCAAGGGCGCCCCGAGGATCTGGACCTGCTCGGCCGCGTCACCACTAACATCATGGGGCGCACCATCTGTGCGCTGGGCGACGCCGCATCGATGCCGGTACAGAGTTTCGTCAAACATTTCCGTGACGAGTTTGCATACCACATTGAACACAAGAAGTGCCTCGTTCCGCCTGATGTACAGCGCGCGGGCAGCGGCTTCTTCAAGGCAACGGTCTAAGGCAGCGCTATGCTAGATATTGAAATCGACGGCAAACAGGTGCAAGTAGAGGCGGGCAGCACCATCATGGATGCCGCCCAACTGGTCGGCGCCTATATTCCGCATTTTTGCTACCACAAGAAGCTCTCAATCGCCGCCAGTTGCCGGATGTGCCTGGTACATGTCGAGAAGGCACCGAAGCCGATGCCGGCTTGTGCGACGCCGGTCACTGCCGGCATGAAGGTGTTCACGCACTCGGAACTCGCCGTCACCGCCCAGAAGGGCGTGATGGAGTTCCTGCTGATCAATCATCCGCTCGATTGCCCGATCTGCGATCAGGGCGGTGAGTGCCAGCTGCAGGATCTTGCGGTTGGTTATGGCGGCAGTGCTTCCCGTTACGAGGAGGCCAAGCGTGTCGTTTTCCACAAGGAGATCGGTCCGCTGGTTTCAATGCAGGAGATGGCGCGCTGTATTCACTGTACGCGCTGCGTTCGTTTTGGTCAGGAAATCGCCGGGGTGATGGAGCTCGGCATGGCCAATCGCAATATGCACTCAGAGATTCAGACCTTTGTCGGGCGTACGGTTGATTCCGAACTGTCGGGCAATATGATCGACTTGTGTCCGGTCGGCGCATTGACGTCCAAGCCATTCCGCTACTCGGCACGCAGCTGGGAGCTATCGCGCCGCAAGTCGGTCAGTCCGCACGACAGCATCGGCTCGAATCTGACGGTGCAGATCAAGAATAACCGTGTCATGCGCGTTTTACCGCGCGAAGACGAAGACATCAACGAGTGCTGGCTGTCGGATAAGGACCGTTTTTCTTACGAGGCGCTCAATTCGACCGAGCGTTTGCAGAAGCCGATGATTCGCGTTGATGGTGCGCTGCGTGAAGTCGACTGGAACGTTGCGCTGGACTATGTTTCGCACGCGCTCAAAGATGTGGCCGCGACGCATGGCGGTGAGGCCATAGCCGCGCTTGCTTCGCCGCACTCGACGCTTGAAGAACTGTATCTGCTGCAGAAGTTGACGCGCGGCCTCGGTTCGGGCAACGTCGATTTCCGTCCGCGTCGTCGCGATTTCTCGACCGATGGGAAACTCGCCGGGACACCGTGGCTGGGGCTCAAGCTTTCCGAGATAAAGAATCTTGATTCAGCGCTGATCATTGGCAGTTTCCTGCGCAAGGATCATCCGCTGTTCGCCCAGCGTCTGCGTCAATTAGCCAAGAAGTCGGGTAAGGTTAGCCTGATTTCAGTAACTTCTGACGATTCGCTGATCAAACTGCATTCGAGCATCACCGTTGCGCCGGCCGAACTGGCTGTCGCGCTGGGTGGCGTGGTCAAGGCCGTCGCGCAGTTGAAGAGCGTGCCGGTTCCGCTTGGTCTGGAGTCGCTGGAGCCATGTGCCGCAAGCAAGCTGATTGCCGAGGCCCTGCTGGCGGGTGAAAAAAACGCGATATTCCTGGGCAACGTCGCAGAGCAATGCGCACAAGCCGCCCAATTGCATTCGTTGGCGGCTGAGCTTGCGTCGCTGACCGGCGCCAGTTTTGGTTTTATCGGCGAAGCGGCAAACAGCGTCGGTGGCTATGTGGCTCAAGCTTTGCCGACAGCGCTCAATGCTTATGAGATGTTTGTCCAGCCGCGCAAAGCCTATATTCTGCTGGGCGTCGAACCCGAGCTTGACTGTCAAAACCCGCAACACGCCGTGGCTGCCCTCAAGCAGGCGGCTTTGGTGGTCATGCTTAGTCCGTTCAAGAATGACGCGGCTCTTGACTACGCCGACGTGTTGCTGCCGGTTGCGCCTTTTTCCGAAACGTCGGGTTCCTATGTCAATAGCGAAGGTCGCCTGCAGAGTTTCAGCGGCGTTTGCCGACCTTTGGGCGATACGCGTCCGGCTTGGAAGGTTCTGCGTGTTCTGGGAAATGTCCTGGCGATCCCGGGATTCGATTACGAGTCCAGCGAGCAGATACGAGATGAGATTGTTTTACCGGGAAGTCGCTTTGTCGGTGGCCTAGACAACGCCATTCGCAGCGACGTGTCCGTGCTCGATGCCGCGAGTGACGGCCTGCAGAGAATTGCCGATGTACCGATCTACTTTGCCGATCCTCTCGTTCGTCGTGGCCTTGCTCTGCAACTGACGCGCGACGCGGCTGTTCCATCCGCGCGCATGTGTGCTGCGATGCTGGCGCAACTTGGCATTACTGATGGAGCGCACGTGCGAGTCAGGCAGGGCGAAGGCGAAGCCCAACTGACCGCTCGGGTGGACGAAACTGTTCCGCTGAACTGCGTGCGGGTTGCGGCAGCACACGCTTCAACGGCAGGGCTTGGTGATATGTTCGGTATGATTCACGTGGAGCGTGCATGATGGTGGAGACGCTACAACAACTGCTGCCGGGCTTTTTACTCCCGTATCTGGATTGGTTCTTGCGGTTAGGGCAGGATACGTTTGGTTCGGCTTGGACTGATATCCTGACTGTGGTCTGGACCTTGATCAAGGTAATGCTGATCATCGCACCGCTGCTTTTGGTCCTTGCCTATGTTACGTTCTGCGAGCGCAAGGTCATCGGCTGGATGCAGGTCCGTATTGGCCCGAATCGCGTTGGTCCATGGGGGCTGTTGCAGCCACTCGCGGATGGCCTGAAGTTGATGCTGAAAGAGGTTGTCATTCCGTCGGGTGCGGATAAAGCAGTTTTCCTGCTGGCACCTGTTTTTGCATTTGCACCGGCATTGATTGCGTGGGCCGTCATCCCGTTCAATGAAGTAATGGTGCTGGCAAATGTTAACGCTGGTCTGCTATACATTATGGCGGTGACTTCTATTGGAGTTTACGGAATTCTCCTTGCAGGATGGTCGTCCAATTCAAAATACGCTTTCTTGGGTGGTATGCGTTCTGCGGCCCAGTTGATCTCTTATGAAGTCGCGATGGGCCTTTCGCTAGTGGTTGTATTGATGATTTCGAACAGTCTTAACCTCGGCGATATCGTTAAGGGCCAGAGTCAGGGGCGTTTTGCCGAGATGGGCTTGGGGCTTTTGTCCTGGAACTGGCTGTCGCTGTTACCGATGTTTGTCGTATATGTGGTTTCATGCGTTGCTGAAACTAATCGCGCACCGTTTGATATGGCAGAAGGTGAATCAGAGATCGTTGGATATCACGTTGAGTATTCAGGGATGGCGTTTGCGGTATTCCAGTTAGCAGAGTATTCGGCGATGCTAATGTGCTCGACGCTTATTTCTTTGTTATTCCTCGGTGGCTGGTTGTCTCCGGTTGGCTTCTTGCCGGACAGTGTCTTCTGGTTATTCGCGAAAATATTCGCAATAGTTTGTTTTTTCTTCTGGATTCGCGCCACCTTCCCGCGCTATCGCTATGACCAGATCATGCGTCTTGGCTGGAAAGTGTTCATACCTGTGTGCCTCGTCTGGCTGGTTGTTGTGGGCTGCTGGATGATGTCGCCATTGAACATTTGGAAGTGAGAGGCTAGAACATGGGTTCGATGAA
>JAIFNM010000290.1 GCA_020047725.1 Betaproteobacteria bacterium | reverse complement strand
GCGTTGTGAAGGGTCGACATGCGCCATCAGGTTGAGGACCCGATGCCGTTCGATGACCCGCTGCCGGACATTGACAGCGATGTCGTGGCCGGCTTCGACGGTCTGCATGGCATTTACCTCGATATGCGCGTCGACGATAATCAGATCGCCCATCTTGCGCGTGCGCAGGTCGTGGGTGCCGAGCACACCGGGGGTTTCGAGAATGGTCTGGCGAATAGCCTGGACTTCTTTTTCATCGGCAGAACGGTCCATCAGGTCGTGCAGGGCGTCCCAGCCGAACTCCAAACCCATCTTGCTGACCATCAGGCCGACGATCAGTGCAGCAATCGGGTCCAGGATCGGGTAGCCCAAAAGATTGCCGATAATGCCGAGTCCGACGACTAGCGACGATGCAGCGTCGGAGCGGGCGTGCCAGGCATTGGCAATCAGCATGCTGGATTTGACCCGCTTGGCCACCGCCAGCATGTAGCGGAACAGAAGTTCCTTGGCGAGCAACGCACCGGCGGCGACCCACAGTGCGAGGATGTGCACCGTCTGGATGCTGGCTGGAGCCTGAAGTTTTGTGAACGCCGACCACAGCATGCCAACGCCGACGGCCAGCAAGAGCACGCCGAGCACGAGGGAAGCAGCCGTCTCAAAACGGTGGTGACCGTATGGATGGGCCTCGTCTGCTTCCTTCTTGCTGTGGTGATTGGCGAAGAGAACGACAAAATCAGCGACCAGATCGGACAGCGAGTGGATGCCGTCGGCAACCAGACCCTGTGACTTGGCAAAAATACCGACCACAATCTGCAGGATCGTCAGGACAAGGTTAACGCCGACGCTGACCCAGGTACTCCTCGACGCGGCCGCTGCACGTTGGGCGATACGCGTCTCCGCGTCATGGGAATCATCATCAATATCCGAGAACTGCAATTGATCAATCCTTTTCTCAGGGTGGTGAAATTCAATACTGGCAGCGATGGTGTGCACAGCCCCAGTAAACGGCAAGATGCTAAACTTGGCATGCACAGAGCAGATTCAATTTAACACCAAAACCTGATCGTACAAAACCTCGTTCGGACGCACTGGATGAGGTTCCAGTCCTGAATAATTCTTCGTTGTCTCTCCCTTCGATGCTTCTTTCTTCTCGCCGCACTCTGGTGTCGGCTTTGATTGTTTCCTTGCTGATCCATGCCGTGATTCTGCTGCGCGTGGTCGGCTTGTCGCCGGTGCAGTTCGATATGCCGGCAACGACGATCAATGTGGTGGTACGTAAGGAGAGTCGCGGTGCACCATCAAAACCGGTTAGTGCGCCAGCTGCAAAACTTGCGGCGGAACCCGTCAAGCCAGCATCGCCGGTCGTCCGCAATGTTGCGCCACCACGGATTGTTGTTCCCGAGTCTTCTTCAAGTATTGCCTCTGTAGCGCCCCTTATCCAGTCAGAAGCACGTGATACGAGTTCGCACGCGCCGGTTGTTTCGCCGGCTCCTCCGGTTGTTAGCGGTGTGTCAAAGGCGGTGGCTGTGCCGGCTCCAGTGCAAGAGAGCGTCAGTGCCGATGATCTTCGTCAGTATCGTCTGTCTTTGGCAACGGCGGCAAAGCGCTTCAAGCGTTATCCCGCCCTGGCCCGGGAACGCGGTTGGGAGGGTACGGTCGACGTAGCACTCAATGGTGATGCGCTGCTTCCAGATCCGGAAATAGTGCTGCTTCGTTCGAGTGGCCGTACGCTTCTTGATGAGCAGGCGCTGGCGATGCTGACGCAGGCAGCGCGTGTAACGATGGTGCCCGAAGGGATGCGAGGGCGGAATTTCCGGGTTCAGCTGACGATGGAATTCAGTCTGGAAAACGATCAGTAGCCGTCTGGTGGCGCCAGATCGTCCTCATGGAAGCGGAAATGGCCAGCTCGGCGATCCGCAAAGTAGCTCTTTAGGCATAGCGTGACGCTACGGAAGGCCAGTTCATTCCACGGGATGTCGGCTTCAGAAAACAGGGCGGTTTCCAGACTTTCGCTACCGGCGGCAAAGTCGGTATCGAGTAGCTGTCCGCGATAGAACAGGTGAACCTGGCTGATGTGCGGGATGTTCACCAGCGAGAAAAGCTCGTCAATGGCAATTCGTGCGCAGGCCTCTTCAAACGTTTCTCGCAAGGCGGCCTGTGTAGTCGATTCGCCGTTTTCCATGAATCCGGCAGGCAGCGTCCATAGTCCGTAGCGCGGTTCGATGGCGCGGCGACAGAGCAGGATATCGCCCTTCCATTCGGCAACGCAGCCGACAACGAGCTTCGGGTTCAGGTAATGAATCGTTTCGCAGCGCGGGCAAACGTGGCGCGGCAGGGAATCGCCCACCGGAATGCGGAATTCAACCGGTGCCCCGCACTGGGTACAGTAGTTCATGAGGAAGAGCCATTGTTCATCGGTTCGATTCTATACGATAAGCCGCAGGCGAAAAATATTGCCCAAGCACGGTGTCGTGAGTTTTTTTTCCCCACGGGACATCATCCCGCTACAATATTCCTCGGTAATCGGTATTCATGACCCGGCGCACCTAGGGCGCGGCATGACAGGGAGAGGTTGAATGTTTCTAATCGTCGGCTACGTCGTCATTCTGGTTTCGGCTCTTGGAACCTATTCGGTTCACGGCAGCTTGGCGGCTTTGTGGGTGCCGCTTGAGTATATCGCCATCGTTGGCTTGACTATCGGCGGCTTTGTGGCCGGTAACGATATCAAGATCATCAAGCTGACCATCGGTGCGCTGCCCGGCCTTTTCAAAGGTTCAAAATTTACCAAGGTGCTCTACGTTGACCTGTTGGCCATGTTGTTCGAAGTGTTGGCCAAAGTGCGAAAGGAGGGCTTGATGTCGATTGAGAACGATGTCGAGAATCCTCACGACAGCCCTATTTTTGGGAAATATCCTGCGCTGTCGAGTGATCATCATGTGATGGAATTCATCACCGACTACTTGCGCATGATGGTCGGTGGCAATCTCAATGCGCTTGAAATCGAAAATCTGATGGATATCGAGATCGAGACTCATCACCACGAAGTCATGATCCCCGGTCACATCATGGCCAAGGTGGGGGATGCAACGCCGGCTTTCGGTATTGTTGTGGCGGTGATGGGCGTGGTGAACGTCATGGGGTCGGTCGGCGAGCCGCCGGCGGTTCTTGGCAAGATGATCGGTGGCGCGCTGGTTGGAACGTTTCTTGGTATTCTGATTGCGTATGGTTTTGTTTCTCCCGTCGCCTCTCTGCTGGAGCAGAAGGCTGAAGAAGGCTCAAAAATATATCAGGTCATCAAGGTTGTTTTGTTGGCGTCGATGTCGGGTTATGCGCCGCAGGTCGCCGTCGAGTTTGGCCGGAAGGTGCTCAGCTCCGGTGTGCGTCCGACCTTCAGCGAGCTTGAAATGGAATTGAAGGCGCGTAAAGGCAAGTAGCGGCCTGACAAGGATTCAGAATGAGCGACGACGTACGTCCCATAGTCATCAAGCGCATCAAGAAGGTGGCGGGCGGCCATCATGGCGGGGCATGGAAAATTGCCTATGCCGACTTCGTGACCGCGATGATGGCGTTCTTCCTGCTCATGTGGCTGCTTGGCTCGACGGCGAATGGTGATCTCAAGGGAATTGCAGATTTTTTCCAGAATCCGCTCAAGATTGCCATGTCGGGCGGTTCAGGAGCGGGTGACGCGACAAGCATCCTGAAAGGCGGCGGGAAGGATTTGACTAGCAGTTCCGGTCAGGTCAAGAGTGGTGAGGTGGAAGCAAAGAAAAAGGGCGTTACGATCCGTGAGGCGCAGTCGGAGCAGCGCAAGGCGTTTGAGCAGCTTGAGAAAGCGAGGCTCAACGGCCTCAAGCAAGACATCGAAAAGCTCATCGAAGGTAATTCGATTCTTCGGCAATTCAAAAATCAGATGCTGATTGAAGTGACGCCGGAAGGCCTCCGCATTCAGATCATCGACGAGAAGAATCGTCCGATGTTCGATACCAGCAGCGCCGAGCTCAAGCCATACTCCAAGGTGATCCTCCGCGAAATCGGGAGGGCGCTCAATGCGGTGCCGAACAAGGTCAGTTTTGCCGGGCACACCGATGCGGCGCAGTTTGGTGGGGGCGAAAAGGGATTCTCGAATTGGGAACTCTCGGCGAACCGGGCCAACGCTTCGCGTCGTGAAATGATCGCCGGCGGGATGGACGAAAACAAGGTGTTGCGCGTGGTCGGTTTGTCCTCGACAGTATTGTTCGACAAGAACGACCCTTTGAGTTCGGCAAATCGACGGATCAATATTGTGGTGCTGAACAAGCGTACGGAAGAAGCTATTCTGCAGGAGGACGGAAATGCGACCGTCGACCTTGGCGACAGCGAAGGGGCAGAGGTTTTGACATCGCCAGATCAGCCCGACGCCAAGAAATGAAGTACCGTGTTGCACTGAAAGAATAACGGAGGTCGATCAGTGATCGAACAAAAGCACACTTGGAATATTGCTGCGCCAGCGCTCCGTGACAGCAGTGACCGCGAGTTTTCTTTTACGTCCGCCGATTTCGAGCGAGTACGCAAGCTAATCTACGAGCACGCTGGAATTTCACTCTCGCCCGCCAAGCAGGATATGGTTTATAGCCGCCTGGCTCGCCGTTTGCGCGAAACACGCCTGAAATCCTTTGGCGACTATCTGGCGCTTCTTGAGCGAGGCGACAAAGGCGAATGGGAGAAGTTTGTCAATTCTCTGACCACCAATCTCACCTCCTTTTTTCGTGAGCCACACCATTTTCCGATTCTTGGTGCGCACCTGAAAAAGCTCCAGGGAAAATCACCGATCAAGATCTGGTGTTCCGCAGCATCGACCGGAGAGGAGCCTTACAGCATTGCCATGACCGTGGTCGAGACCTTT
This sequence comes from Betaproteobacteria bacterium, assembly GCA_020047725.1. Taxonomy (GTDB): domain Bacteria; phylum Pseudomonadota; class Gammaproteobacteria; order Burkholderiales; family Rhodocyclaceae; genus Propionivibrio. Next base: position 10,586 of record JAIFNM010000290.1, on the reverse strand, counting down.
GGCAGTTTCAACACACCGGTGTCAATTGTGGCCTCTGACCTGGATACCAATGTGCTGGCAACGGCCTCAAAGGGCTCGTATGCGCTGGATCGAGTCGACAAGATGTCGCCCGAGCGCTTGAATCGCTTCTTCACCAAAGGGACGGGCATGCAAGAGGGGCTTTTTACCGTGAAGCCCGAGTTGCGGCGCATGCTCAGCTTTCAGCGCCTGAACTTGCTGGAGCCGAACTGGGCGGTTCGAGGTCCATTCGATGCGCTTTTCTGCCGGAATGTCATGATCTATTTCGACAAACCGACACAATACAAGATCCTGTCGCGTTTCGCTCCACAGATGAGTGATGACGGCCTTCTCTTTGCCGGTCATTCAGAAAGCTTTCTGCATGCGGCAGATCTGTTCCGCTCGCAGGGGAAGACCGTCTACGAACTCGTGCCAAAGGCACGTTAGCATGGAAAAGCCGGTGACCGATAAAGGGCTGCCAGCGCGGCCGGTGGCCAGCGGCGGCCGGATTATATTCGTTGGTGCGTCAACCGGAGGGACCGAAGCGGTCAAGGTGTTTCTGCTGGGAATCCCGGCGGATTGCCCGCCGGTAATGATTGTCCAGCACATGCCCGAGTCCTTTACCGCGTCTTTCGCTGCGCGGCTGGATAGCTTGTGCAAGCCGCACGTGATCGAGGCTCAGGGTGGGGAGCCGCTGCAATCAGGCACAGTCTATGTGGCGCCCGGACATTCTCATTTGAAGATCAAGCGAGGGGCTTCTGGCTATTTGACCGAGTTGCTGAAGACGCCACCGGTTAACCGCCATCGCCCCTCGGTGGACGTCTTGTTTGACTCAGCCGCTGAAGTTGTCGGGCGCAATGCAGTTGGCGTCATTCTCACTGGCATGGGTAAAGACGGTGCATGTGGTCTGTTGCGCATGCGCCAGGCGGGTGCGCGCACGTTTGGTCAGGATGAGGCGAGTTGTGTTGTCTACGGGATGCCGCGTGAGGCGGCTATGATCGGTGCCGTTGAAGAAGTTGCTACGCTCGGCGAACTGTCCAGGCGAGTGCTTTCAGTTTTTGGCCGGCCTGGTGCATGAGACGGACGAAGTCGGGCCGAAAAGGCGGCTGGGCATTGCGAAATTTGAAGGGCTCTGTGGAAAAAAGCGGTACGATGGTCCGGCTCTTGTTTCCTTCGTGGAATAATGCTGAAATGAGCTTGGAGTATTGAATGAGCCCTAGGTTTGACGCGGCGTTGAGAGCCTGACTTGGCCGTAGATCGATGTGGTGGAATGGTGTTTGTTCGATTAAGATGCGCGTAACAGGGCGGTAGGGTTATTTTCCCAAAAAGGGAGTTTAGGTATGTCAGAACTGCTAAAAAACATTGATGCCCGTACCAAGCTCGCCGGTACCAACAAGCTGGAGATTCTGCTTTTTTCGCTTGGCACCAATTCTAGGACAGGGCGAAGAGAGACTTTCGGCATTAACGTTTTCAAGGTGCGCGAAGTCATGCGCACGCCGCCAATTACAGCTGCGCCGGAGATGCCTGCGTCGGTTGAAGGAATGGTCAGTCTGCGTGGCGTACTGGTTCCTGTTGTTGATCTGGCACGGTATGCCGGGGTGGATACCGAAACGCCGCGCGCAATCATGATTGTGACCGAGTACGCCGGTCATACGCAGGGGTTCCTGGTCGAGGGCGTCGATACCATCCTTCGCCTGGACTGGAGCCAGATGAAGGTTCCGCCAGAGATGCTGCTGGCCGAGATGGGCGGGCTGGTGACGGCGGTAACCGAGTTGCCCGATGGTCGACTGGTGATGATGATGGACGTCGAAAAGGTTCTTTCGGAAACGACTAATTACGATGAGGAAGTCGTCTATCGCAACATCAAACCACTCAATGACCCGACATTGACAGTATTTTTTGCCGACGACTCGGTGGTGGCACGCAAACAGATAACCCGTACGCTCGAAGCGATGAACGTCAAGTATGTCGGAGCAATCAATGGCCGAGATGCCTGGAACGAACTCGAAAAGATCGCCAACTATGCCCAGACCTCTGGTCAGAGCATCACTGATCTGGTCAGTCTGGTTCTGACCGATGTCGAAATGCCGGAGATGGACGGTTATATTTTGACCAAGAAGATCAAATCCGATCCGCGTTTCGCCGGTGTGCAGGTCATCATGCATTCGTCGCTGTCTGGGATGTCCAATCAGCAACTCGGCAAATCGGTCGGCGTCGATGAGTACGTTCCAAAGTTTGAAGCGCAAAAGCTCTCGGAAACGCTCACGCGGCGCCTGCTTGGATCGGTTCCCGTTGTGCGGCCTAATGCCTGATGCAGTGATTTCGTTGGAGTATGGCGATGACGATGGACTTGGTAGAAAGTAAGAACTTGCTCGATAGCGTCGATGCAAGAACCCGTTTGGCAGGTTCCAACAAGATGGAAATCCTGCTGTTTTCACTGGGTACGCGTGAGACTTTCGGGATCAACGTGTTCAAGGTGCGTGAAGTGGGGCGGACGCCGCACATCACCAAAACGCCGAATATGCCTCGTGGCGTTGAAGGATTGGTTTCCTTGCGCGGGAACGTGATTCCTGTCCTCTCTCTGGTTAATTTCCTGGAACACAAGGATGAGCCGATCGAGCGGGGCAAGACCATGATGGTCGCCGAATACTCGAAACGTACCCTCGGGTTCCTGGTGCATGAAGTTGACCGCATCATCCGCGTCGACTGGGAGAAAGTCAGGGCGCCGGAAAGCGTTTTGTCATCGAACCAGGGCCTCATCACGGCGATCACCGAACTGGAAAATGGCACCTTGGTATCGCTTCTCGACGTCGAGCAGATCCTCGCCAATGCCTTTGGTGAGGCGATCATCGTCGATATTCCTCCAGCTCAAGTCAGTGAAGAAACCGGTGTGTTCTTCGTCGATGATTCAATTGTTGCTCGGAGGAAAATCGCGGAGGTGTTCGATAAGCTTGGAGTCAAGCACAAGCACGCCACCAATGGGATGGAAGCCTGGGGCCGTTTGCAGGGCTTGGCGGCACATGCGCAACAGACGAATTCAACGCTTCGTGATGATATCCGCCTGATTCTTGTTGATGCAGAAATGCCGGAGATGGACGGCTATGTCCTTACGAAACATATAAAGAGCGATTCACGTTTTCAGGGTATCCCGGTCATCATGCATTCCTCTCTGTCGTCCGAAGCCAACAGGGCCATGGGACAGGCGGTTGGCGTTGATGCCTATGTTGCAAAGTTTGATGCTGAGATTTTGGCCGATACCTTGCGCCCAATGCTCGAGCGATAAGAAGAGATAATCAGGAGTAAAGAATGGCTGATCCGAAGTTGAGAATTCTGGTGGTCGATGACTTTTCGACAATGCGTCGTATCGTCAGGAACCTGCTCAAGGAGTTAGGTTTTACCAATGTCGATGAGGCCGAAGATGGCGCGATTGCGCTCCAGAAGTTACAGGCCGGGGGCTTCGAGTTTGTTGTAACTGACTGGAATATGCCCAATATGGATGGTCTGCAGTTACTGCAGGCTATTCGATCGTCGCCAACCCTGAAGCATTTGCCAGTAATGATGATTACTGCTGAAGCAAAAAAGGAAAATATTATTGCGGCAGCGCAGGCTGGTGCCAGTGGCTACATCGTAAAGCCTTTCACTGCCGCAACGCTCGCCGAGAAACTGCAGAAAATATTCGACAAGATGGGTGCTTGAGATGAGCGACGCGAATACCTCTGGCGACTCGAACGAACTCGAAAACCTGTTTGACAGTATTGCCGCCGGTGTCGCCAATACGGCACCGACTCCAGTTCCGCAACCGAAACCCGCTGTGGCTTCCAAGCCCTCGCTTATGCAGCAGGTACGCGAAAGCAATGGCTCAACTGACGACTCACAGGATTTGCAGGCCTTGTTTGATTCAATTGCCGATAAGCGGCATGTTGATAGTGGTGAAGCTGCATCCGGGGCGCTAGAGGATTGGCCGGTTCAAGAAAAGGTTTTCAAGCAGGTTGGGCAGATGGCCCGACAATTGCACGATACTTTGGGCGCGCTGGGGTACGACAAGATTCTTGAGAAGAGCATTTCTGCACTTCCCGACGCCAAAGATCGGTTGGCGTACATTGCCAATCTGACGGAACAAGCGGCTTGCAAGGTGCTGAATGCCACTGATATCGCCAATCCACTGCAGGAAGAGCTGGAAGTTGGCGCGGCTCTGCTCGCTGCCAAATGGGATGCTGTTTACGCCAACAAGATGGGGGTTGAGGATTTCAAGCTTCTCGCTTCGGAAACACGTGCCTTTGTCAAGAATGCTGTTCCGCAGAGAACGGCGGCAACAAAAGAGCAGTTGATGGAAATCATGATGGCGCAGGACTTTCAGGATTTGACCGGGCAGGTCATCAAGAAAGTGATTGCGTTAGCGCAGGATCTCGAGTCGCAGTTGATGAGTGTGCTTATTGAGACAATGCCGGGAGAAAAACGTACCGAGTCCGTCGAATCGCTGCTTAACGGTCCGGTGATTAATGCTGAAGGGCGAACTGACGTGGTTGCAAGTCAGCAGCAGGTCGATGATCTGCTCGACAGCCTAGGATTCTAGGAGGTTCAACATGAGTGATTTTTCCGGAATGGAAGACCTGCTGCAGGATTTCTTGCAGGAGGCCAGTGATCTTCTGTCTGATGTGGACAACAAGTTGGTCGATCTGGAGAGGAGTCCGGAAGATCGTCGTTTGCTGAACGATATCTTTCGCGGCTTTCATACGATCAAGGGCGGTGCTGGTTTTCTCAATGCGACCGAACTGGTAACCCTATGCCACTTGACCGAGAACCTTTTTGACAAGTTGCGAAACGCCGAGATGCATCTGACTCCCGAACTGATGGATACCATCATGGCGGCGACTCAGGGCGTTCGCAACATGTTTGGGGAGCTTGCGCAGGCCTCGCAGCCGCGTCAGGCTCAACCCGAAGTAATTGCCGCCTTGCGCGCTGCGCTTGAAGGTGTTGCTCATGCAGTAGAACCAGCGCTTGGCATCGATGTGCCAAAGGTCGATGAGTCGCCGCAAGTCGAACAAGTTTCTGCCGCCAAAATGGGTGCGGAGCCGGATTGGCAGGCATTGCATGGTGCGGTAACGGGGCAGGGTGCGCCGGCCTCAACGTCGGTTGCGCCCGGGACACCGGCAACTTCGCAGGTCTCTGCGGCGCAGATGGTGCCCCATTTCCCACCGGAGGGTCGTCGCGAGACGGACAAGCCCGGATCTGTTGTTTCCGGGGCGACCACAGGTCGGCGTATTGAGGAAAAGGCCGCTGCACGTGAATCGACGATTCGCGTCGATACAGCACGCCTGGATCAGGTGCTCAACCTGTCTGGCGAGATCGGACTGACCAAGAATCGTCTGACTAGCCTGCGCGCGGACATCCTTGCTGGCCGGAATGATTCGGACACGCTACATGCGCTGGACCAGGCAGTCAGCCAGCTCGATCTGCTGGTGTCCGATCTGCAGAACTCAGTGATGAAAACCCGGATGCAGCCGATTGGCCGCTTATTCCAGAAATATCCCCGGATTGCGCGCGACTTGGCACGACAACTGGGCAAGGACGTCGAGTTGGCTCTTGTTGGTGAAGAAACCGAAGTCGACAAGACGATGATCGAGGATCTGGCAGATCCCTTGGTTCATCTCGTGCGCAACGCGGTTGATCATGGCGTCGAATCGGCCGAGGAGCGTTTGGCGGCAGGCAAGCCGGCCAAGAGCATTGTTCGTCTTGAAGCGCGCCAGGAAGGCGATCACATCGTCCTGATCATCGCTGATGATGGTCGTGGAATGAGCCCTGAACGCATTCGAGCGAAAGCCATTGAAAAGGGAATTATCCGAGAGGAGGAGGCCAATACGCTGGATGACCGGCAGAGTCTCAATCTAATCTTCCTGCCCGGCTTTTCGACCGTCACGCAGGCCTCTGCCGTTTCGGGGCGTGGGGTTGGCATGGATGTGGTCAAGACCAATATCCAGAAGCTCAACGGTTCGGTTGAAATCCGTTCTGAGCCGGGGAAAGGTTCGGTCTTCATCATTTCACTACCGCTGACCCTGGCCATCCTTCCGGTTCTGCTGGTGCTGCTAGGTGATCAGCCTTTCGCGTTGCCCTTGTCAATGGTTCGCGAGATATTGCCCATCGACAAGAACAAGATGCAGGAAGTTGGCGGCAAGGAAACACTGGTCGTGCGAGGCGAGGTCCTGCCGGTCGTTGCACTTTCCCGTTTGCTTGGCTGGCCGCAGCTGCAAACGCCTGAATACGGCGTGTTGATGCAGACCTCGGAGCGTAGCTTTATTCTTTCGGTGGATAGTTTTGCAGGGCGCGACGATGCGGTGATCAAGTCGCTCGACGATTTCCGCCCACGAGGCGTGGCTGGTGTAACGACGCTTTCCAACGGCCAGATCGTGCTGATCCTGGATATGAAGGAGCTGCTGTCTGACCTGAACGCTCACATTGATCGCGAGTCAGGTGTCAAGCACGCCAAGTTGCTGGAGCTCTCTATGTAGATCGCTTCAAAACAGGGTAGGTGCCATGACAGGGAGCTTCGGCTCCCTGTCTTTTTTTGCGCGTTTGATACAAGTGTTGCTCCTGCGCTACTATTCGAGAATTGGTATAAATAAACCTTCATACCCCTTTATTTTTTAAAGATTTTTCATATAATAGGCCGTAATCAAATGGAAGCCGCTGATGGCCGAAGAAAGCGATCTCGAAAAAACTGAGCCGGCGTCATCCAGACGTCTGGAACAGGCGCGTGAGGAGGGGCAGGTTCCGCGCTCACGAGAGATCGGTGCTTTTCTTGTTTTGGTTGTTTCCGCAAGCGCTTTCTGGTTTGTAGGCCCTTGGATGATGCAGCGTACGGTCGCCATTGTCAGGCGTGGCCTGATTCTTGAAGAGCCACTATTGCGCGATCCGCAGTTCATGATGGTGCGATTCGCAGATCTTTCGCTGGATGCCTTGCTGTCCTTTGCCCCGCTACTGTTGGCGCTTGTTGTAGCCGCGCTGATTTCTCCTTTTTTCCTTGGGAGCTGGAATTTCTCGCTAAAAGCTTTGAATCCGGATCTCGGTCGCCTTGATCCGCTTAAAGGCTTGGGCCGGCTTATCTCATGGAGTGGTCTGGTCGAACTCATTAAAGCGGTCGCCAAGGCCATGTTGATCGGGGGGGTTGCCATCTGGGTGTTGTGGAGCCAGCGCAACGATATCTTCGCTCTCTTCGGGCAGTCCATTGAGGTTGGGCTGGTCAGCGCAGGCCAAATGGTCAACTACAGCTTCTTGATGATCGTCATGGCAATGTTGTTGATCGTAGCGGTTGATGTGCCGTTCCAGCTTTGGCAGTACCACGACAAGCTGAAGATGAGCAAGGAGGAGGTCAGGCAGGAAGGCAAGGAAATGGAGGGGAACCCCGAGGTCAAGGGACGCATTCGTCAGTTGCAGCGCGAGGCCGCGCGCAAACGCATGATGGGCGCCGTGCCCACGGCCGACGTGATTGTCACCAATCCGACACACTTTGCTGTTGCCCTGGCCTACAAGAGCGGGATGGGTGCGCCAAAGGTGCTAGCCAAAGGAATGGGCGAGATCGCCCTGAAAATTCGTCAGATCGGTGCCGAAAACGGTGTGCCCATGATGGAAGCTCCGCCTTTGGCCCGCGCGCTCTATCGTCACGCCGATATCGACCAAGAGATTCCGTCTGGACTCTACGCTGCTGTAGCCGAGGTGCTGGCTTACGTCTATCAATTGGCCAATTGGCGGCAGGTTGGTGGCACCTATCCGATGCCGCCGCGTGAAATTGTTGTTCCTGCCGAGCTGGTTCCGGAGGCCGTAAATGGCTAACGCAACGATGACACTGCAGGGGTTCCTGGGACGCTCTGGTCTAAAACAGTTGGCTGGTCCGATACTCATCCTGCTGATCCTGTCGATGATGGTGCTGCCGCTGCCACCCTTCATGCTGGATCTGTTTTTTACCTTCAATATCGCGATCTCGATCATCGTCATGCTGGTTGCGATCAATGTGATGAAGCCGCTTGACTTCTCGGTTTTCCCGACCGTTCTCCTGATTACAACACTGCTCCGCCTGTCACTCAACGTTGCTTCCACGCGTGTCGTGCTCCTCGAGGGGCACACCGGGCCGGGCGCGGCCGGCCAGGTGATTGAAGCCTTTGGACACTTCCTGGTCGGTGGTAATTACGCCGTCGGTATCGTGGTGTTCGCGATTCTTGTGATCATCAATTTTGTGGTGATTACCAAAGGTGCTGGCCGGGTGGCTGAAGTGGCGGCGCGTTTCACTCTTGATGCCATGCCGGGCAAGCAGATGGCAATTGATGCAGATCTAAATGCTGGTCTTATCGGCGAAGATGAAGCGCGCAAGCGTCGCGCCACTATCGCTGAAGAGGCTGATTTTTTCGGTTCAATGGATGGCGCGTCCAAGTTCGTTCGTGGTGATGCTGTTGCCGGTATTCTGATCATGTTCATCAACGTAATCGGCGGGTTATTTGTCGGCGTGCTGCAACATAATCTGGATCTCGGAACGGCGGCCAAGACCTACACCTTGCTTACCATCGGCGACGGCCTGGTGGCACAGATCCCGGCGCTGATCATTTCCATTGCTGCCGGTATGGTTGTAACGCGCGTTGGGGATACCCAAGATTTGTCTCAGCAGTTCATCGGTCAGCTTTTCAACAACCCTAAGGTGATTGGGCTTTCGGCAGCGATTATTGGCCTGCTTGGACTGATTCCAGGGATGCCTAATTTCGTTTTCCTGTTGCTGGCCACGGGGCTGGGCACCTTGGCATGGGATATGGAGCGGCGCTTGGCGATGGCCAAACCCATTCCGGTAGCCGTGGCACCGACGGTGGCAACCGAATCTCAGGAGGCGAGCTGGGCGGATGTGGCACCGCTGGATGTGCTTGGCCTGGAAGTCGGATATCGATTGATTCCGCTTGTCGATAAATCCCAGGATGGTGAATTGCTGCGCCGTATTCGCGGGATTCGAAAGAAGTTCGCTCAGGAAGTTGGCTTCCTGGTTTCGCCAGTACATATTCGCGACAATCTAGAGTTGAAGCCTAACGCCTACCGGATTTTGCTCAAGGGGGTTGAAATCGGTCAGGGCGAGGCTTTCCCAGGTAACTTGCTAGCGATCAATCCTGGGCGGGTCGCCGGTCAGCTTCCCGGGACGATAACCAAAGATCCGGCTTTTGGTTTGCCGGCAGTCTGGATTGACAACGCATTAAGAGAGCAGGCGCAGGCGTATGGCTACACCGTTGTGGATGCCAGCACGGTGACCGCAACTCATCTCAACCACCTGATTCTGTCCCACGCCGCTGAATTGCTTGGTCGTCAGGAAGCACAGGCACTGCTTGATCATCTGGCGAAAGAAATTCCAAAGCTTGTCGAAGATCTGGTGCCCAAAGTCCTGCCGCTTGGCGTGCTGCAGAAAGTCCTGCAAAACCTGCTCGAAGAAGGCATTGCCATTCGCGACATGCGTACGATTATCGAGACGCTCGCCGAGACGGCGATTCGCTCGCAGGATGCGGAAGCGCTAACTGCGCAGGTCCGTATCGCCCTTGGGCGTTCCATTATTCAGCAACTTTATCCGAGTGGCAGCGAAATGCAGGTGATGTCGCTCGATCCTCAGCTCGAGCGCGTACTGTTGCAAGCCATTTCTGGTGGCGGCGAAAACGCCAGCATTGAGCCGAGTCTCGCCGAGACGCTGATCCGTGAAACGGCAGCGGCGGCTCAGCGCCAGGAGGAGCTTGGATTGCCGGCGGTTCTCCTGGTTTCAGGAAATCTTCGTCTGCTGCTGTCGCGATTCCTGCGACGCAGCATTTCCCAATTGAAGGTTCTCGCCCATGGCGAAGTGCCTGAAAGCAAAATAATCAAGGTCACCTCGATCATTGGAGGTAGGGTATGAACGTCAGGAAATTTATCGCAGCCACAGCGCGCGAAGCATTGCATAAGGTCAAAGAGTTGTTGGGGCCCGATGCAATCATCCTGTCCAACAGGGCCATTCCTGGTGGTGTCGAAATCATGGCAGTTGCTGCCGGTGACATGGAAATGATCATGCCGACACCGACTCCCGTCAGGGAAGAGCCGCGATCAAGCGATGATTATACTGTTCGGCTTTCTTCGACTCCGAAGAGCAGCGTGCCACCTGCCGCGAGGGTTATGCCTAGGCCGCAACAGCCATCACCACTGTCTTCGCAGCTTCCCCCGCTGGCACCGCGTCCTGCGCCACAAATCGACCGTCCGCGAATTCAGGCACCGGCAGAAATAGTTCCGGCTGAGGTAATGGATGAAATTCGCTCGCTGCGGAAGCTGTTCGAGCAACATCTTGCGGGTGCAGCCTGGAGCGAGACAGCGCGTTCAGAACCAGTCAAGACGGAAGTTTTGCGTCAAATGCTTGATGCAGGGTTTTCTCCGCAGCTGGCGCGTGAGCTGCTTGAAAAATTGCCAAATGACCTGAATGCGAGGCAAGCTCTGGCCTGGGCCAAGACCGGGGCTGATCGCACCTTCATGACGATCAGCGCCGAGAATGACATCGTTGACCGCGGTGGGGTCTACGCGCTTGTCGGCCCAACCGGAGTCGGCAAGACAAC
>JAIFNM010000050.1 GCA_020047725.1 Betaproteobacteria bacterium | reverse complement strand
GGGCGATGACGCGCGAGCTGGTACCATCATCGCCACCACTGTCACCTCCGCCGGAACCGAAGCTGCGGTCGCCTTCATCAATGATCACGGCGATCGGACCCATGGCCTTGACGGTGGCCAGCACCCGCTCCAGATTGGCCTCGGTCGAGCCGACCCATTTGGAACGGAAGTTTTTCAGCGCCACCGCCGAAAGTCCGGCCTCTTTCAGGAAGGCCTTGATGACGAAGGTCTTGCCTGAACCCATTGGGCCAACGGCGAGCAGTCCCATCGGTGTGAGCGTTCGCTCGCCGGCTTTGAGATTTTTGGCGATGGCCAGCAGTTCGTGCTTGATATTTTCGTGTCCGCCGACCACCGCGAGACCATGCTTGGGTTCGATGAACTCGATCAGGCCGGCGCACTCCTTCTCGATCATTTCGCGTTTGCGCGTATGGATGACCTTGAGCACTTCTTCGTTGGCATCGCCAACCGGCAGTGTTTTGCCCGGTTCGATGAGACGGGCGATTTCGGCCGGGGTCATGCCAGCAGTGATGGTCGCCAGCGTACTGGCACGCGCTTCGGCGTCGGGCGTACCTTCAAGAAGTTGCAGGATCAACGTGCGTCGCTGCGCCTCGCTCATCCCCTGGCCGTCCGAGCTGGCCATGATGCTCGCCAGTTGGACCGTGCGCAGCCCGCCTGTACGTTCGGAGAACAGCGTCAGTTGCTGCTCGCTAAGTCTGGGCGCCAGGAAGGCGATGACCCGCTTGCGTGCCGCAAGATCCGGCATGGGGATCTCGACGGCTGCCACCTTGGGATTGGAGAGCAGACCGGGGTTAATCGCGTTGAGCGATTCGGTCACCAGGATGGTGATGTTGTCGCCCGAGGTCAGGGCCTTGTCCAGCGACCAGCGATGGAAAGCCAGGTAGGTCTGGCGATCCTGCGGCGCCATGAAGCTCGGGTCACCCGCCGGCAACAGCGCATCGGCGTAGGGCACGATGAGCGCCGTCGACGACTGGCTGCGCATCTGCAGTTCGAGCGCATGCAGGGATTGCAGCAAGCTGCCGTCGCCCGAGTTGTCACCGGTCAGCAGGCTCAGATCGGACTTGCCGCTCAAAACCCGGATACCGCGCTCAAGACTGACTTCGTATACCTGTTTCTTTGTGTCCTTGAACAACCAGAAAGGATTGCAGCGAGTGCAAGGTGTCGCCGACCAGAAAACTGTCGAACACGTTGCGGTAGAGCACGAAGGTCGAGGCCTCGCCAGCCAGGTACTTCTGCCGAAGTGTCTCGGCCCAGGCCGGCAGTGGATTACGAGTGGCGACAGGAGCAGTCACGGGTGCGGACACGTTCACGACCTCAGAGCGTCTTGACCGAAGCCTGCGCCGCGCTGGCCCGCGCCTGTTTCATCGCCTCCAGCTGGGCCTTGGCCGTCACCGCGCCGCTGCTCTGGCGCAGCTTGTTCAGGCGGACATCGAGGTCCGATTCGTGCAACTCGGAACCCAGATTGGCCTGCGCCACCTGCCCCTTGATGTGGTCGCGCACGGCGCCCAGCGCCTGGACTTCGGCATCGACGGACAAGCCGTCAAGCTGACCTTGAATTTTCAAACGAGCTTGCGCGCTAAGCATCTGTGCCAGCATGCGGTCCTTTTCTGCTTTCAGCTTGTCGATTTCGGACTTGACCTGCATCAGCGAATCCTTGGCGTTGTCAGCGTCGGTAGTGGCCTGTTCAGCTTCGACGCGCAGTTCGGCGATGGCCGCATCAAGTGCATTCTTCTTCTGGATCAACACCACCGCAAGATCGTCCTGGCTGGTCGCCAAGGCCGTTTCGAGGTCGGCCGCGACGCTCGCCAGGTCGCGCTCCTGGGCATCCAGACGGGACGTGATGTCCTGTCGGCGAGCGATGATGGCGCCGGTTGCCGCTTTGAGCTGCGTGTATTTCTCGATCATCGAGGCGATGGCGTTCTGATAGGCGATTTCGGGATGCGCCTTCTCGACATCGGATACCCAGAGCGAAATGAATCCGGTCCACAGGTTGGTGAGACGGGCGAAAATTGCGTTGTTGGCCATGGTGTTCTCCTTGATGAATTTGATGAATACGGTGCGTTGCGAAACAATGATTATGGGTGTCTGCGTTGTTCAGGCCTTGAGCGAAGTGGCAGTGCGGCGCGCCGCTTTGCCGCCAGCCGATACCGTGGCATTCGCAGCTTTGACCGGCGGGAGCTCCAGCAATTCCGCCGACAGCTCAGTGGCCAGCATCGGCGATTCGTCAAACTCGGCGGCGACTTCTTCCGCAATACGCAAGCGCGACAACGACTCTTCGAGCTTGCTGCCCATGTCGGTCGAGTACGGCGAGGTGATCACCAGCTGGTAGACCTCTTCCATCTTGTCGGGCATGGAAATCAGCGTCGCTTCCAGAGCGCTTCGGCGCACGGCAAGGCGACGCGAGCGGTTCATGACTTCCGTGTATTCGGCCAGCGCGCTGCGCAACTGGCGCTGTTCCTCGTCGGGCAAACCCGGCTTTTGCAGTTGTGTCTGGATGCCGGCAATGCGGCTGAGGACCATTTCCTCCCCAGCGCGATCCTTGCGCTGCCTGAGCGAGGCGTTGACGACGCTCAGGCCGAGGTAATCGACAGTCAGGTCTTCGAGTTTTTCGACATCCTCACTCGTCAGCGTGGTGCGGGTATCGCTCGCCGTCATGTACAGCGCTTGCACGCGGCTGACCATGTGCCGATAGTTGGCCAGCGCGCTGGAGTCGCCAAGACTGGCCAGTTCATCAAGCAGACGGCTCTGCCGTTGGACGCGCGACTGGCGGCGGTGCTCGCGATCGACCCAGGCCTTGAACGACGGAAATTCGGGGATCGCCAAAGCCGCCAGCACCTCGGTACCGAGCGCCACGACGCCGACCAGCGCCAGTCCCTCCCAGCCATACGGAATCGAGGCAAAGATGGCGGCGCAGGTGGCCGCCAGCAGCGTCATCCGGTTAGCCGGATGACGAAGGAAGGCCCCCAGGTAAGACGGTTTCTCGCTCACGCTATTTGGCGAATTTTGCCCAGACGCTGGCAATACCCTGCCGATCCTGCTCCGTCAGAATTGGAATCGGCGACGACCGGCTCAGCGCCGCTGTAGTGGGAACTACCGCTGGATTGGACTTCACGCTGTCGTTCATGAACTCACCGGCCTTGAGATTGGCGTTGGCGTAACCAACGGTGTTCGAAATCTTTGCGATCACCTGCGGGCGCATGATGTAGTCGATAAACAGGTGAGCTTCGCGCTTGTTCGTGGCGGTGGCGGGGATGGCCATGGCGTCGATGGCCAGCAAGCCACCGTCTGACGGCACCCGGTAATCGACGTTGCCGCGCGACTTGGTTTGCGCCTGCACCGCGTCACCGGAGAAGCCGATGGCGACACAGATTTTTCCGCTCGCCAGCGACTCAACAAACTGATCCGTGGGGATGACTTTGACAATGCCACTCAGACGATCAAGCACCTTGCCGGCGGCGGCGATCGAGTTCTTGCTGTCCCATTTACCCTGGCCACCGGCCATGGCAGCCAGCGGAACCACATCGGACGCCGAATCCACCACGCCGACGCCGCATGACTGGAAGCGTCGGGCCGTTTCGGGGTCAAAGACGTTGACCAGCGAATCCATGGCCTGCCCCGGGAAGGCTTTCGCGGTAAGTTTTGGATTCCACGCGATGCCCACGGTGTACCACATGTACGGCAGACTGTAGGCGCCCTCCTTGTCCCAGGCACGCAAGGTTGCATCGACACGCGGATCGATGTTGCCGAGATTCTTCAGGCTGGACTTGTCAAGCTTGCTCAACAGTCCCTTGGCAGCCAAGGCGGGCACGGCATTGGCAGTAGGGAAAACGACGTCGTACGGAGCACCGCCAGCCCCTAGACGGGCCTGCAGATCGTCGTTGCTGGCGAAAATGTCATACACGACGCGGATGTTGTATTCCTTCTCGAAATCCAGCAGCACACTGGGTTCGATGTAGTCGGACCAGTTGAGAATGCGCACGGTCTCTTTGGCAGACGGGCCGACGCCATTGACGGCGCGGCGCAGATTCATCAAGACCGTGGCGGTAATCAGCCCATCAACCGTCGTGTTCTGCGACTCCTGGAACGCCTCTGTTGCAACCTGTGTTTGCGGGCCGAAGGTGCCGTCGAGTGGCCCGGCGTTGAAACCGAGCTTGCCGAGCAGAATCTGGGCCTCGCGCAAGCCCTGCGCATCGACCAGTTTTTCGCGCCCCTTGTAATTGCCACCGGACCAGTTCTGAGTTTGCCAGATGACGCGACGGATCGAATTAAGCAGGCTGTCCGTCACCTGATTGGACGGCGCCAATCCATGCTGCGCAGAGAAACCGCGAATGGCCTCCAGCGTGGCCGGCGTCAACACTCCGCTCGGCGCCTCGCGCAACAAGCCCATGCGGGCAAGCAAACGCTGGGCGGTTTCGACCTTGGCATTGCGTGCCCCGGCTACGGCCGGCGCGGCATCGGTTTTGGCTTCGCCGGTACCAAACACGAAACCTTGCGCCTGAACGCTTCCGGACATCCAGGCTGAACCGAGCAAGGCAGTCAGCAGGGCAATGGTGTGAAGTTTCATGGGCTTATCCTTGTAGAAAAATCCGGTCTCGACGGCACTCACTGGCCCGAGGCAAAACAGATGACGTTGCGCGACTGTGCCAGCTGGAACAGGGTCGCCGCTTTTTCCTGGTTGGCGGAGATCCCGCCCTGGCCTTTCAAGGTCATTTCGCCGAGGCGGCAAGCGGCTCCACCGTCACCGCCCTGGACAGCCAGTTCCAGATGAGCACGGGCTTGCACAAAATTCCCTGCCGCCAGCAGCTTGCGACCGGCTTCGGCGTTTTCAGCCACTGAAAGCCCGGATCCCGGTGACATGCTTTCCGCTTTCGGCGGACTGGGTTGGGAAGGCGGTGGTGCCTGAGGGGCAGCGGCCTGAGGTTCTGGCGTGCTAGTGGCGCGCGAAGGCTCTGCCGGTGGTGCCGCTGGAGAGGGAACTGCAACGCTTGTCGTCACCGGCGGCAACGCAGTCGTGGCGGCGGGTTCGGAGACCTTCAACGAAGGAGCGTCCCCGCCCAGCCGATCCTTCAGGCCGAGGTGCCAGACAGCCGAGGCCATGCCACCGATAACGGCCAGGGCGATAAGCCCTTTGGAGAGGGGTGTCAAACTGGCCATGCAATTACTCCCGGGAAAGTGTTGGTGCGCCGAACTGAGCCGAAAGCCCCTGCAATCGCTGGCTGGTCTGGTTTAGTTGGGCGAGATCCCTCGCCACCTGATCGCGTGTCGCTCTCAGGGCGGCTTCGTGTTCGGCTGTTTCCTGCGCCGCGCGTGTCATTTCGCGCGAGACCAGCGCTTCAAGCTCCGCGATCTGCTTTCGTATATCGCCGACAACCTGTTCCTGCCGTGCCGCCACGTCGTTGAGCCGTCCCTGGGTTTCCTGCTCGACCTTCTGCAGGTTCAGTTGCAGCCGCTCGGCGTACTGGGACAACGCCAGCACCTTGGCCGCCGCGTCAGCCAGCGGATCGTCAATGGTCCA
>JAIFNM010000215.1 GCA_020047725.1 Betaproteobacteria bacterium | reverse complement strand
CGCATGCCGTGGGTCGCCTGGCTGGCGCTGGTCGGCGTTCTGGCCTCCGCTGGCTTGCCACCACTTAACGGCTTCGTCTCGGAATGGCTGCTGCTGCAAAGCTTCCTGTTCACTGCCGGACTGCCGCAGGGTTATCTCAACATGCTGCTGCCGGCCGTTGCCGGTGCCGTCGCGCTGATTGCTGCGCTCGCCGGTTTTGCCATGGTCAAGTTCTTTGGCGTCGTCTTTCTCGGTCAGCCACGCGAAGAAAAACTTGCACAAGCCCATGATGCCAGCCGCCTTGAGCGCCTCGGCCTGCTCTGGCTGGCTGTCGGCTGCGTTTTGCTCGGCCTGTTCCCCAATGTCGTCATCGCATTGCTTGACCCGGTCACGCGCCTGCTGGTCGGCAGCGGACTGGGCTTCACGGCCACCAGCCATGGCTCTGGCACCGATCAGCGAGGATCGAGCCAGTTACAGCCCGGCCATCTTCTTCGGCAGCCTGGCCATATTCATACCGCTCGTTTTCTGGGCGGTTCATCGTTACTACCACGGGCGAATGAAGCGCGTGCCGGCGTGGGACTGTGGATTTCCGATGCAAACCAGCCGCATGCAGGACACCGCCGAAGGCTACGGTCAGCCAATTCGGAGAATCTTCTCGCCCTTCTTCAAGCGAACGCGTGAACATCCATCACCCTTCGACACCCAGCCGCGCTACCGCAGCATTGTAGAAGACCCCTTCTGGTACTGGCTCTATCTGCCGATTGCAAAGATTGTCGAACACGGCACGCGGCTCATTGCTTTCCTGCAGCAGGGACGCATCGCCATTTACCTGCTCTACAGCTTTGTCACCCTGCTCATTCTTCTGGTAATAACCCGCGGATGAACTTCTACGCTCTCTTCGCGCAACTGCTGGAACTCGTCATCGCGCTCGTGATGGCGCCGATCCTCAATGGCTGGGTCAATCAGTGCCGCGCCTGGCTGCAGAACCGTTCGGCGCCGCCCTTGCTGCAGACCTACTACACGCTGAGCAAACTGTTTCACAAGGACGTGCTGCTGGCACATAACGCCTCCTCGCTGTTCCGTGCTGCGCCCTACATCATTTTCTCGTGCATGGCGCTGGCCTCGGCCATTGTTCCGACACTGTCCACCAACCTGATCTTCTCTCCGTCCGCCGACGCCATCGCCCTCGTCGGCCTTTTCGCGCTGGCGCGTGTGTTCATTGCGCTGGCCGGAATGGATGTCGGCACCTCGTTTGGCTCGCTCGGCTCGCGGCGCGAGATGCTGATCGGGTTTCTCGCCGAACCGGCCTTGCTGATGGTCTTCTTTACCGCCTCCCTGATCTCGCGCTCGACCTCGCTGTCGACCATCGTCGAAACATTGGCACATCGCGATTTCGTGATTTACCCCAGCCTGGCCTTTGCCGGCGTTGCGTTCTCCATGGTGTCGCTGGCAGAAAACGCCCGCGTCCCTATCGACAACCCGACGACCCACCTCGAACTGACCATGGTCCACGAAGCGATGATCCTTGAATATTCGGGCCGCCACCTGGCACTGATCGAATGGGCGGCGAGCCTCAAGCTGTTTGCCTATTCATGCCTCGGCATCGCCCTGTTCTTCCCCTTTGGCATCCCCGAAACAGCCGACCCGGCCTCGCTGGCCATCGCCGGGATTATCCTGATCTTCAAACTGGCTATCGGCGGCTTCATTCTCGCTCTCATTGAAACGCTCAGTGCCAAGATGCGCATCTTCCGCGCGCCGGAATTCCTTGGCACTGCTTTCCTGCTCGCAGTTCTCGCCATGTTGGTCCATCTGCTGCTGGAGACGGGGCAATGAGTCTGTCGCTGGCCAACACCATTCCGCTAAGTAGCCAGATGATCAACCTGTGTGCGGCGATCATGTTGCTGATCGGCTTTGCCATGCTGGCACAGCGGCGCGTCCTGACGCTGATCAATCTGTTCATGCTGCAAGGTTTTGTGCTCTTCGTATCGACCCTGATCGTCGCGCTCTCCACCGACCAGAGCCATCTTCTGTGGTCGGCGGGGCTTACCCTGCTGCTCAAGGTCATTGCCCTGCCCTACATCCTGCATCGTCTGATCCGCCAGTTGTCGGTCAAGTGGGACATCGAAACACTGTTCAACATCCCGACCACCATGCTCGTCGGCATTGCGCTGGTGGTCATCGCCTTCAATGTGGCACAACCAATTTCGCAGCTTTCCGGCACCATCACGCGCGCCACCATCGGCATTGCGCTAGCCTGCGTACTACTTGCCTTCCTGATGATGATCACGCGCAGCAAGGCCGTGCCGCAGGTGATCGCTTTCCTGGCCATGGAAAACGGACTTTTCTTTGCAGCAACCAGCGCAACATACGGCATGCCAATGGTTGTTGAACTCGGCATCGCTCTCGACGTACTGGTCGGCATGGTCATTCTCGGCGTGTTCTTCTTCCAGATCCGCGAACAATTCGACAGCCTCGACATCCGGCACATGGAGAGGAACAAAGAGAAATGATCGAACTGGCCTTTGTTCTTGCCATTCCCTTCGCTTCAGCCGTGCTGCTGGCGCTCTTCGGCCATCGCCACAACGCGGCGGAGATAAACTCGGCGGGCAGCTTGCTGACGCTGCTGGCGGCTGGATTCCTCACCGTTCGCGTTATCAGCGATGGCCCCATGTTGCTATTCACGGAGCAGTTCTTTGTCGATCCGCTCAACGTTTTTCTGATTGCCCTGACTGCGCTGGTCGGCTTCACCACCTCACTCTTTTCACGCCCTTACATGCGCGTCGAGCATGATCATGGACGCCTCTCCGCTGCCCGGCTGCGCCTTTATCACAGCATGTTCCAGATGTTCATGTGCACCATGCTGGTGGCGCTGTCGACCAATAATCTCGGCATCCTGTGGGTGGCGATGGAAGCGGCGACGCTGACAACCGTACTGCTGGTCGCGCTCTACCGCACCCCGGCCAGCCTGGAAGCGGCCTGGAAATATTTCATCCTGTGCGGTGTCGGCATTGCCCAGGCCCTGTTCGGCACCATCCTGATCTATTTTGCTGCGGAACGCGTGCTCGGCCACGAGGGCGGCGCCTTGTTGTGGACGCACCTTGACGCCGTCAAGACTCAACTTGAACCCACCGTCCTATCATTGGCTTTCGTTTTCCTTTTTGTCGGTTACGGCACCAAAACCGGCCTCGTCCCGCTGCACAACTGGCTCCCCGATGCACACGCCGAAGGCCCGACCCCAGTCTCGGCCGTTCTGTCAGGACTGCTGCTCAACGTTGCCCTTTATGCCATCATCCGCTGCAAAGTGCTGGTCGATGGCGCACTGGAAACGCACTTCGCCGGCAATCTGATGATGGGTTTCGGGCTGCTCACAGTCGTTGTTCCGGCGTTCTACCTGTCACGGCAAAAGGACGTCAAACGGCTCTTCGGCTACTCGTCGATCGAACACATGGGGCTGATCACCTTCGCGTTCGGCATGGGCGGCCCGGTTGCAAGCTTTGCCGGCCTGTTGCACATGACTGTACACTCGCTGACCAAATCGGCGATCTTCTTCGCCGTCGGCCACGCCGCACAGATGGCCGGCACCCAGATCATCGATAACATCAAGGGACTGATCAAGCAATCGCCAACCATCGGCTGGGGTTTGATGCTCGGCTCGCTGGCCATTCTCGGCATGCCACCCTTTGGCGTTTTCACCAGCGAATTCATGATCCTGACGACAGCGATCAAGCACTACCCGTGGGCCACACCGATCCTGCTTACAGCGCTGGGGGTCGCTTTTGCATCCATGTTCCACAAGGTACAGGGCATGGTTTTCGGTGAACCAACGGTCAAACCGCTGTCACACAACCCGGCCCTGTTGCCTGTCTTCGTCCACCTCGGGCTGGTACTCATGCTTGGCCTGTGGATTCCGCCTTACCTGGCCGAGTGGTACCGGCAGGCAGCCAGGCTGATCGGATAAGAGCGCATATGCAATTCCTCAATCAACCCGTCGAATTCAAACCCCTGGTCGACCACGCCACGCTGACCTGCGCGGCACGGGTCAATCAGCGTGAGCTTGTCACCTTCTGCAGCGCGGCGCACAAGGCGGAGCGCCGCCTGGTCGCCATGTGGGGCAGCGACGAACGTGATCGTGATGCGAAATCCGGTTTTGCCCTGCATGTGGCATTCGATCTGGACGAAGGTCTGGCGATCCTGACCTTGCCGCTGCCGACCGAAAATCCCGAATTCTCCGACCTTTCGCTGCCCTTCCCGGCAGCGGAGCGCATGCAGCGCGCAGTTCGCGACCTGACCGGCGCGGTTCCGGATGGTGGCGATCAGCGCCCCTGGTTGCGCCATGCCAACTGGCCGGCAGATTATTACCCGCTGCGCCGCGACACGCCCGACACCCGTTTTGAAACGCAGAACGAGGACTACGCTTTCGTTCGCGTCGAAGGTGACGGCGTACACGAAATCCCGGTTGGCCCGATCCACGCCGGTATCATCGAACCCGGTCATTTTCGTTTTTCGGTGATGGGTGAAAACGTGCTGCGCCTCGAAGAACGCCTTGGCTGGAAGCACAAGGGCATTGAGCGCCGCTTTGTCGGCATGGGGCTGGCGGACGGTGCCAAACTGGCCGGCCGCGTTTCCGGTGACACAACGGTCGCCTACGCCTGGGCCTACAGCCAGGCCGCCGAAGCCATCAGCGGCACCATGCCGCCGCCACGCGCACTCTGGCTGCGTGCACTGCTGCTGGAATCTGGGCGATCTCGGTTATCTCGCCAATGACGTGGCGCTGGCCTTCGGCCTGATGCAGTTCATGCGCCTCAAGGAAGACTGGATCAGACTCAACGCCAAACTGTTCGGCCATCGCTTCATGATGGATCGCATCATCCCCGGCGGCATCGCCGTCGATCTCGACTCCGATGGCGCGCAGGCGATCATCGATCAGTGCAATGCGCTGGAACGCGAAGTTCGCCGGCTAAAAAACATCTACGACGAACACGCCGGCCTGCAGGATCGTTTTCTCACCACCGGCCGCGTCACGCCACAACTCGCCAAGCGGCTCGGCGTCATCGGCCTGGTCGGCCGCGCCAGCGCGCAGTGGTGGGATCTGCCCTGCGAACCCTACGATCAGCTGACGCCGAAGATTTCGACCGAGCGCAACGGTGACGTTGCCGCGCGTGCTCTGGTCCGTTTTGCCGAAATTTTTGAATCGCTCAAGCTGATTCACAAAATCATCACCGAACTGCCACAAGGTTCGCTGCGCAGCGAACTGCGCAGCGAACCCAACAAATACGGCTTCGGCTGGATCGAAGGCTGGCGCGGCGATGTACTGGTCGCTCTGGAAACCGGCACTGACGGCAAGGTGCGCCGCTGCCATTGCCACGATCCTTCGTGGCAGAACTGGCCGGCCCTTGAGCACGCCGCCATCGACAACATCGTTCCCGATTTCCCGCTGATCAACAAATCCTTCAACCTCTCCTACGCCGGACAGGATCTCTGACATGTTCCCGATGCTCAGACAAATATTCCGCGTCGGGATCGTTACCGAACCCGCACCGTCCGCAGACGAGGCCCTGACCACCACCACACAGCGTCTTTCCGCCGCGATGATCGAACAACTTGGCCGTGCGCTGGTCATCCGACATATCGATGCCGGCTCGTGCAACGGTTGCGAACTTGAAATCCACGCCCTCAACAACCCCTACTACAACCTCGAAGCCATCGGCATCAAGTTCGCTGCCAGCCCCCGCCACGCCGACCTCCTGCTGGTCACCGGCCCGGTCGCCAAAAACATGGAAGTTGCTGTCAAACGCGCCTACGATGCCACGCCCGAACCCAAACTGGTTGTCGCCGTCGGCGACTGCGGCTGCACCGGTGGAATTTTCGGCGAGAGCTACGCCTCCTGCGGCCGTGTCTCCAATGTCATCCCGGTCGATGTTTCGATCCCCGGTTGCCCGCCCACCCCGCTACAGCTGATGCAGGG
>JAIFNM010000304.1 GCA_020047725.1 Betaproteobacteria bacterium | reverse complement strand
CATCAATGGGCCTCCACCACGCGGCGGCAGACAACACAAAAACTGAACAGAGCCGTGAAAAACTGGGGCCATCAAACACCAGGCTTGATTTAAAACAAGCCGAGAACATAGCCAACTCAGTTTACAAAGCTTCAATCACCGACTGCAAGAAGAAGCCATCTTCCGAAAAAAGAGTTTGCGTGGAGGAGGCGAAAGCGGTGAATGAAAAATCAATTGTTGCCGCGAAGCAAATAGCGATCACAGTCACAGCCTCCTCTGCAGGCCAATGAATACGGGCACCTTCAAGCATGACTCCGCGCGAGCCGGCCTTACTTTTGCTCGGCACTGACACAAGTCGTCAGCGCAACACTCTGAACAGTACCGTTCAACTGTATCCATCCGATTTGTGGGCCAACGCACAGACAGCTCTGGGTCTGCCGAATATTCTTCACTGACATCTGCAATCTGCCCGATGGCATGACATGTCGGATAAAACAAATGCGCAGGCCAGCCATTAAAGTGGCGCAAGGCTGGCGGCGTCAAATCCGTAAAACACGAGATGCGTTTGAAGTAGCACGACCGTAAAGCGAGTCAGGTCATAGTTTCTGGAAATGCTTCCGTACGACGCGGAGTACGACCTTCAATTTTGCGACCCGAACAGTCGCATTTACTTTTAATTTTTATCCCTTAACTGGAGAGCCACATGGAAAATCCGACTTCTGGAATCCCCCCCAATACTTTTGCAAACTCACCTGCTGTCGACGGCGTTCTGACCAAGACAACGGCAGGTGCTCACGCGGTCGTAAGTTCCATCGCAGATGCCGCGGATATCGCTGCGCACAAGACCAAGCCCACCATTGATCAGGTTGCCGCCATGGCACACCAGATGGTGGATAAGGCGGCCGCATCTGCTGCCCCGGCGGTCGATTGGATTGGTGAACAGGGCGAAAGTCTGAATGCCACACAAAAGAAGCTGGTTACGGATACGACAACCTATATCGCGATGAATCCGCTCACGTCTGTGACGGTGGCCTTTCTTGCCGGCTTTTTGATTAGCCGCATGATTCGTATCTGAATTACGCACCATGGAGCTTTCAGGTCGGCTTCACGGGCGGCGTTACTCCCTTGGATATCGTAGGAGCAGCATTTGTGGGGTTTAGCAATGAAGGTAGGGGGCATCGTCAGAGGGAGAGTAGCGCAGGGGATCACGGCTCTGCTCAGTTTGTCCGGCGCCAGTGGACTTGAGACCCGAACTCAAGCATCTGCCGCACTGACCTCTGCGCTGCAACCGAATGGCCTCGCAAGAGCGACTGCAAGAGAGCGTCATGGATCTTAGGCAGATCAGGGGGCTGATCGGTAAATCAGCAAGCGCATGGGTTGACGATTTTGCGCCGAGTATGGGCGCAGCCTTGGCGTACTACACACTGTTCTCAATTGCCCCGTTACTCATCATCGTCATCGCCATCGCCGGCCTTGTTTTTGGCCAGGATGCCGCCCGCGGCGAAATCGTTGCACAAATACAAGGCCTGATCGGCCGCGACGGCGCAATCGCTGTGCAAGCGCTACTGAAAAGCACCAGTGAGCCTGCGCAGGGAATCGTTGCCATCGCGATCAGCACGATCATGCTGATCATCGGTGCGACGACAGTATTCGCAGAATTGCAGAGCGACCTCGACCGCATCTGGCGCGTCCCCACCCCAGAAAAGCAGATTGGCATCATCATTATGCTGCGCACGCGCCTGCTTTCTTTCGGCCTCGTACTCGGCCTCGGATTTCTGCTTTTGGTTTCGCTACTGATCGGTGCGGCAATCGCCGCCGTCGGCAAATGGTGGGACGGCATCTTCGCAGGCTGGGAGGCAATTTTCCAGGCAATTGATTTCTGCATTTCATTCGTCATTTCGACTGTACTCTTCGCGATGATCTACAAGTTCATGCCGCGAGCCAGAATCGCTTGGCGGGATGTCTGGATCGGTGCGGCAGTTACGGCACTTCTGTTCGAAATCGGCAAACTCCTCATCGGCCTGTATCTGGGAAAAACCAGCGTCGCATCGGGTTTCGGCGCTGCTGGTTCGCTGGTCGTGCTGTTGGTATGGGTCTATTTCGCGGCACAGATCTTTCTGCTTGGGGCCGAGTTCACTTGGGCCTACGCACACGAACATGGTTCGAAAGCGGAACAATCCGGTCAGCGGTCGGAGCCAATGGTGTCGAGTTTTTCAGGCGAAGCGCCAACGGCTGCCGGAAGCCAAGCACCCGCTTTCGTTGTAACGCATGGACCTTCGACCGGCAAGCAATCCATACCTGCCGCTCGAAACCGCTACACCCAATGACCGCAGAGGTCGCACTATCGCGGGTTTGGGTTTATGTGGCAACGACAGATAACTGATCAGAAACCTGTCGCCCAGGATTTGGGCGTGGCGGTCTGGACTTAGTCCACAACGGTCAAAGGGACTGTGATACTTCGGGTGGTTCTTCAACTTCAAACCAGAAGCCTTACGCAGAATTATCTAGATAATCCAGGAATGTTTCGCATAGGCGTTTAACTAAATCGCTTTAGTTAAACGATTTAGTTGGGCTATTATCTTAAATATCCACTCTTCGTCTTGCCGCTGAAACTGTTTCAGGTTTTACCCAATGCGATTTTCTTGCTCGCGCGTTTGGGTTTGCTCCAGAGAACTATGCGTACTTGAATATCAAACAACCCCTCAGGCGAAATGCAGTTGCAAGCCTGGGATCTCATAATCGGCATTGCTGAAAGGGGCGATTTTGAAGAACACGAGACTTTCCGTCATCGTCTGGAACGAATTCATTCATGAACGCCAGAATTCAGTAGTCAGGTCTATTTATCCTGAAGGTCTCCACTCCGTCATCGCTATGGCGCTAAAGCGCGCACCGGGGTTCAATGCAAAGGCAGCTCCGCTGGATATATCAACAGCAACACAGGACCAACCGGACCATGGATTAGGCGAGGTTCGTCTGGAGGCATGCGACGTGCTTATCTGGTGGGGACACCTCGCGCACGAAAAAGTATCCGAAGAAGTTGTTGATCGAATTCATCGACGCGTTCTCGAAGGGATGGGTCTAATCGTGCTTCACTCGGGATACTCGTCGAAAATCTTTCAACGAATGCTGGGGCTGAATAGCTCCCTGAAATGGAGAGCGACCAGCAAAAATGAACGTCTCTGTATCACCCAATCCTCACACCCGATCGCAGCTGGATTAAAAGGGCTTTTCGACCTACCTGCTGAAGAGATGTATAGCGAGTGTATCGATGGCGCCAAGCCTGACTCGACAGTGTTTGCTTCCCGGACTAGAGACGGTGAAGCATTCGCGTCTGGCTGTTGTTGGGAGCGGGGTTACGGCCGTCTTTTCTATTTCAGGCCGGTCCACATAAACCCGTCCACATTCCACAATACCAACGTGCAGCGTATCTTGGCCAACGCCGTGCAGTGGGTCGCTCCTCGATTCAGATTTGATTCTTCCGATTCAGGTTCCTCAAAGTTTCAGCCTGAAGAAAAAATTAGTCGGTCCAGCGCTGATTACGGCAAGGACACGTGTAGCACTTCGTTTTGGCCAGATAGAACGAGAAACTCATTTGCCGCAACGCGATCACGCAATGCCATTGCCGAGAAGAACGCACTGTTTCCCAGACACATTGAACCAACACCGCTGTTTCCGACCTTGATGAATCACCTGCAACAACGACACGGTGACTCCGCATACCATAACGCCGAGTGCAACGATTCTCGAAAAAGCCGTACTAAAGATGAAAAATTGACCAAGAGCGCCTAACGAAGGAAGCCTGATCCTATTCAAGCCACCGAACTCTATCCCTGATCACAAATCCACCTGTTCCTCGAGCCATACACCAATGACTTCTTCAAAACGAACCGGAGCCACAGGCGCAGAAGTAGCCATTCGCGCTGGCGTGTCACGCACCACGGTGAGTTTTGTCCTCAACGATTTGCGCAATAAGGGCATCAGCGATACAACGCGCCAAAAGGTTCTGGATGCCGCAAGTGATCTGGGCTACCAGCCAAATGCCGCAGCGCGCACCCTGGCGGGAGGCAGCACCGGAACCATTGCGGTAGTCATTGCCTGCGCCGATCACCTTAACTATGACGCTTATCTTCCGCGCATTCTCAACACAATCAATGAGCGCTGCCACAAATATGGTTACAAAGTTCTGATCGAGTCCGCAGACGAGCAGATCAAACAACCGGGAGCCTTCATGGACCTGGTTCGCAGCAAGAGCATCGATGGTCTGATCGTTGCGAATATGCGCACCGTTGATGGCCAGTACGTACGCCAGTTGTCCGAGCAAGGATTTCCGATTGTCGTTCCGGGCAATGGCGTCGAGCCGTTCTACAGTCGATGCGCCAGTAACTGCGACGAGAATGCGGCCTATGTGGCGACAAAGCACTTGATTGACCGTGGGCATCAAAACATCGCCCACATCCCCTTTGCTTCAGAAATTTTTGATGTCGTTATCCAGCGACGAGCAGGTTATGAAAGAGCGCTGGCCGAACACGGCATTTCGCCGGACCCAAAACGGCTCATCCACGCAAACATCAGCGCGCAAAGTGGCTATACCGCGATGAAGAAACTCCTGAAACGCACGAAGAATTTCTCTGCTGTATTCGCAGGAAACGACACTATTGCTTTTGGCGCGATACGCGCGCTGAACGAAGCTGGCCTCAACACCCCAGGGGATGTCGCCATTGTCGGCTTCGATGATGTGCCCCTTGCCGCCTTTGTAACGCCACCGCTAACCACGTTGCGTACCGATCCGATCATTCAGGGAAAGGAAGCTGTCGATATGCTGATGGCGCGAATTAGCAGAGAAAGCCATAACCGACCCGAAAAAAGCTATGAAATACCCCTGATCATCCGAATGTCCTGCGGTATGAAATAATTGCTCAGAGAGTGGGTTGAGGCAAAAATCCAGATCAGCAATGCCGTCAGTCACTGCCCTCGCGCGCGCCGTATTCCTTGTCGAGAGCATTCATGTATCGGGCGTAGAACCAGATAATTGCCACGTAGATGATCAGCGATCCCTGTGCGCCCATGTAAAAGCCCAATGGGAAGCCGAAAAACATAATAGTGCTGAGCTCGCGCGCGTAGTAGCTGACAACAAAAGTCACCACGAACCATATAGCCAGAAGAATCGTCGTAATGCGAAGATTCTTCCGCCAGTAGTCCTTATGCTTTTGAGAAGTCTGCATCTATCACGTCCTGCGCTGAAGCAACTGCCAACGACTAACGGGAAAAATCGGGAGAGCGGACACTCTCGACGAAACTCTGTATTTCGCGACTTGGCGGAGCACTGACCAGGCTGACCACAATGATGGTCAAGAAGCCGGCTGCCACCCCCCAAACTCCTGCGGATGTTGATTGTATGCCCAACCAGGGCTCCATCCCGATGCCATTGATTCCGAGCCATGGAATTTTATCGAACTGTACGCGCACCATGTAGTACATGGTAACGAGCAAACCGATTACCATGCCGCTGACGGCTCCCGCCTTGTTTGCGCGCTTCCAGAAAATCCCCAGCACCAGCGCCGGAAAAAAAGCCGCGCCAGCCAAAGAAAACGCCCAGGCCACCATGAACAGAATGGTGGCCGGCTTCTGTGAAGCGACCATGGCCGCAAGAACCGCGACGACGAGCAACAAGGTCTTGGAAACAACCAGCCGCCACTGCGTCGTTGCATGCGGTCGGAAGACCTTGTAATAGACATCGTGCGACAAGGCGCTGGCAATCGTCAGCAACAATCCATCAGCCGTTGACAGGGCGGCGGCCAACGCGCCTGCTGCAACGAGCCCGGAGATGACGTAGGGCAAACCAGCAATTTCGGGCGTCGCCAGCACGATCACATCGGGATTGAGCGAGAGTTCGGCGAGTTGAAGAATACCGTCGCGATTGATGTCCTCGATCGACACCAGTCCGACTTTCCCCCACGCGGCAATCCAGCCGGGTAGCTGGTCAATGGCGGAGCCAACCAGATTCGAATAGATCTCGTACTTGGCAAAAACAGCGTAAGCAGGGGCTGTCAGATACAGAGCCAGAATGAACAGCAGTGACCAAAAAACCGAACTACGCGCCTCACGCACGCTTGGCGTCGTGTAGTAGCGCATCAGGACGTGTGGCAAGGCGGCCGTTCCAATCATCAGGCAAAACACCAGGGTTATGAAATTTAGTCGCGCCGTATTGCTCGCGGCTTCATCTTTGCCCGGAAAGGATTCGACATGATGGATCAGCTCTTCACCGCGCTGCGCCGCTTGGCGCATCAACGAGTCCCAGTATTCACGGGCAGCATCCGGCGTCTTCGGCAATTCCCGGCGCTGCCGCTCAAGAGCAAAGACATCGCGCATCTGTACGTTGCTGCTTTTCAGCCGGTCGATCTGCACGGAAAGGAGCCGCCGTTCTTCGACCAAAGACTCGGGCAATCCGGCTATTCGAGCGGAAAACGTATTGGCGCGCTCAAGATACAAATGCCGCACATCGACCTCGGCTGGATCGCTTGAAATCTTGTGTTCAAGCGTCTCGATTTTCTGTAACACCTGACCATACATCACCTGCGGTACCGGAACACCGGTGACTTTGTAAGAGAGCATGGCCACCGGCGCGATGTAAGCAACGATCAGGACCAGGTACTGGGCCACCTGAGTCCAGGTCACTGCACGCATGCCGCCAAGGAAAGAACAGACCAGAATTCCGGCCAGACCAACAAATACGCCAATCTCGAACTGCAGACCGACAAAGCGGCTGGTGAT
Organism: Betaproteobacteria bacterium; assembly: GCA_020047725.1. Taxonomy (GTDB): domain Bacteria; phylum Pseudomonadota; class Gammaproteobacteria; order Burkholderiales; family Rhodocyclaceae; genus Propionivibrio. Next base: position 10,925 of record JAIFNM010000304.1, on the reverse strand, counting down.
GACGCCAACGCCGTAGATCTGTGCGACGACATACACAAAGGAGGCGAGAACTGTCGCAAAGACTCCGACCAGGCGAGCCACATGGCCACCATAGCGAGCACCAAGAAAATCAGGAATGGTGTATTGGCCGAAACGCCGCAAATACGGCGCAAGCAGGAGCGCGACCAGCACATACCCGCCCGTCCAGCCCATCACGTAGGCCAGGCCCTGATAACCCGTGAGGTAGAGCGTGCCGGCCAGGCCTATGAACGACGCAGCGCTCATCCAGTCGGCGCCGGTCGCCATGCCGTTGAATACCGCCGGGATTTTTCGGCCGGCGACATAGTACTCGGCGACGTTGGACGTGCGCGCCATTACCCCGATGGTGGCGTACAAAATGATGGTCAGAAACAGAAAAGCGTACCCGATCCAGCGCGGCGGCATACCGTAACGCTCAAGAATGCCCAGGGACAGAATGAAGGCAAAGAAGCTCATCGTATAGAGCGCGTAATATCGACGCATCTGAGCAGAGGAATCGATCATCTGGATAACCTTGCCGTTTTCATTTAGCGGCTCTCATGCATCCACCGCCGCGCCTTCTCGATCTTGATGAAACTGGCCGGCGAATCGGCCCCTTTATAAGTTCCACGAGCAATTGCTATCTGTAAAAGTTTGGCCGTGGCATAAGCATCCGAAACCGCGTTGTGGCGCAAAATATTTTCGATCTCAAAATGTTGGAGCCAGTCATCAAGAGCCACGCGGCCATCCATCCGGAAGTGAAAAAAATCGGGAAGTATCCACGCCAGATCGATCCAGATCTGCTCAAGCTCCATTCCAAGATATTCACTCATAGCCTTGTCAATCATCGATTGATCAAAAAAGGCGTGATAAGCCACCAACGGTGCTTTGCCAATATAGCCAAGAAATGCAAGCAAAGCCTCGACTGGATCGACACCTTCACTCTGTGCCGATCCACCAATGCCATGGATAAGAATATTCGCATGTGTGCTCACCTGATTCTGCCGCAGCACGATCTGAAAAGCGTCGTTGAAATCCATCTGACCGTCGTTCAAGGCGACCGCTCCAATCGAAATCAGTCGGTCCTTCTTCATGTTCAGGCCGCTGGATTCGACATCGACCACTACATAGCGCCCGCGATTGTGCGAGCAGTGGAGATCCGTGGCCGGTAAGGAGTGCCACGCCTCAAGTGCCTGTCGCTGTTCTGGCAAGAGAACGACCTCTCGCCTCGCTTTGGCACCTCCGATTAATCTTGAAAACCAGGACATGATCAAAGCTGATAATCAAGCTTGAGGCGTTGTTGAAGCTTGCGCGCTTGACGAAACGCCTCTTTCAGAATACGGCGTTCAACCTCGTTGAGATCGTCCGGCCGAATCAGGTTATCGCCCTCCCGTCCTTGAGTCTGTTCCGAATGCTGATGACGCAAACGCAAGAGCTGGATGAAATTGAATGCATCAATGGTGGCGGCTGCATCCTCATGCGAAACATTCATCAGCGGTGCTGCAAGTTTTATGCGTTGCACCGTATTGGTTGCCGGCACATCGTGCGCCAATGCAAATATCCGTGCCGCATCAATAAAGAGTCGTGAGCCAAACTTTTTAAGATCGATTGTCCCCGGATGTTCCGGATCGGCATCGGTCACAAAATCACGAATCTTGCCAAGTGGCGGCAGGACACCAACGGCGTTTTCAACCAGCATTCGGAGAAACAGCGGATTGTTCCGTGTCTGCCGCAGTAACGATAGACGCATGCGGTCAGCCAGGTTGTACTGTCCGAACAGTGGCCGGAAATCAAAGAAGATGGTCGCATTAAGCAGCGCCTCGGGTTCCGGCGTACGAATCCAGTTGTCGAACTTTTCCTCCCACTCTTCCAGCGTCAGGCAAAGTGCCGGATTGCTCGCCATGATATTACCCACGCAGAGAGGGAAACCACACTTGTCGAGATCGGAATTGACGTCGCGGGCGAACTCAAGCAGGCGCAACTGGGTGTGCTCCCGATCCATGATATCGGTGCAGATATAGACGATCCCGTTATCCTGATCGGTACTGAAGGTCTGCTCGTCGCGCCCTTCGGACCCGAACGACAGCCACGCCCACTCGATCCCGAACAGGTCGTGTCGGTCCAGATTGAGCTGGATGATGCGGCGTGTCAGCGTATCGTTCAGCGCCGAAATGAATTGGGTGATCTGCTCGGCGCCGACGCCCTGCGCCAGCATGTTTAGCGAAAGCTGGCGAACGTCATGGCTGGCCTGCAACAGCATGTCGATGTTGGTCGCCGAGTCGATAGTCTGGCGAATCTGGCGCAAGCCCACGCGTTGCAGCGTAAAGAGATCTCGTTCCGAAACAACGCCCTTGAGACGCCCTCCTTCGTCCACCGCCAGCACGTGGCGCACACCATGCATGGCCATGACCAGTGCCGCGTCGTAGGCATTCGCTGCCAGCGGCAGCGTGTGTGGATCAAGCGACATCACTTGGCGAATCGGTATATCGAGCGAGGCCCCCGGAAGAACGATGCGCTTGAGCACATCGGATTGCGTGAAGATGCCGATAGGTTGCTGCTCATCATCGACGACGATCATCGAGCCGATGCTGCGCGCGGCCATCAGTCCGACCACCTCGCGAACGAAGGTATCGGGCGTCACCGAGAGGGGCTCTTTCTTGATGATCGACGACAGCGGGGAATTCATCGTCTGTTGCTCGGCGACACGTTGCGAGAACTGCATTTGCAACTGCTGCCGAGACTGGCTGAGCAGACTGGCGATGTATTGCGTACAGAAGATATTGAAAACCGGGCTCTTCTGCATCAACACGAAATAATCGTCGGCCGATAGTTCGTAACAGAAAACATCTCCAAGTGCTGTATAGATATTGGTCGAAGACCGCTGCGCCGTCACCGAACCTATCGGGAAGCCCTCGCCAGGCCCCAGCGTCAGTATCGAATGTTCCATCAAGCTGATTTCACCAGCCTGCCGGGCAAGCACCTTGCCGCGCTGCAAAATGCGGAATACGCGCACTACCCCGCTTTCCGGCGAGATGATCAGTGCATCCTTGGGGTAATAGGCCAGCTTGACGTGTTCACCGAGGAACTGAAGTGCCTCGGGCTCCATTCGATCAAACGGCGGATAGGATCGCAGAAACTCGATTGTTGCTGAAACCAGCATCTCGGTCGCGCTATTGTTCATCCCCGCTCCTTGTTCAGCGCACCAGGAGAGCCGGTCAGCGCCGCGTGTTCTTCAGGGTAAATGTTCAGGCCGGCACACAGTGTGTGCCGGCCTGAACAGCGGTCTGTAATTGCCGCCTGGTACAGCTGATTGCATCGGCTTGCGAACTGCTAGCCAGGCGATGCTTGCCTCCTCAACCCACTACAAATCGTTTGCCTTTTAGTTGCTGCCCCTCAACTGTTCGAGAATCGCCGGATTCTCCAGCGTCGAGACATCCTGAGCAACCGTCTCGCCCTTGGCCAATGATCGCAACAGGCGGCGCATGATCTTACCTGAACGCGTCTTCGGCAGGTTCTCTCCGAAGCGAATATCTTTAGGTTTTGCAATCGGGCCGATTTCCTTGGCGACGTGATCCTGCAATTCCTTGATCATCTTGATGGCGGCCTCGCCAACCGGACGGGCGCCCTTGAGCACAACGAAGGCACAGATGGCCTCACCGGTCAGATCATCGGGACGACCAACCACCGCTGCTTCGGCAACCATCGGATGCGAAACCAGCGCCGATTCGATTTCCATCGTACCCATGCGGTGTCCGGACACATTCAGCACGTCGTCGATACGACCGGTGATCGTGAAGTAACCGGTATTTACGTCACGCACCGAGCCATCGCCAGCGAGGTAAAGCTTGCCGTTGAAGTCATCCGGGTAGTAGGAGCGCTTGAAGCGATCCGGGTCATTCCAGATGTTGCGAATCATCGACGGCCACGGTTTTGTAACGACCAGCAATCCACCCTTGCCCCAGTCGAGCTCCGTACCCGTTTCATCAACAATCGTCGCCTGAATGCCGGGGAAAGGTAAAGTACACGAACCTGGCACCATCGGCGTTACGCCCGGCAGCGGCGTAATCATGTGACCTCCTGTTTCCGTTTGCCAGAAGGTATCGACAATCGGACAACGACTGCCGCCAACACTTTCGTAGTACCACATCCAGGCTGATGGATTGATCGGCTCACCGACTGTTCCCAGCAGACGCAATGACGACAGATCATAATTGGTTGGTGCCGTCGATGGATTGGTATCGGACGCCTTGATCAGCGAGCGGATCGCCGTCGGCGCGGTGTAAAAGATGGTGACCTTGTGATCCTGGATCATCTTCCAGAAACGACCGGCATCGGGATAAACCGGCACACCCTCGAAGACCATCTGCGTGCCGCCGCAGGCCAGCGGCCCATACGTGATGTAGGTGTGGCCAGTAACCCAGCCGATGTCGGCGGTGCACCAGAAAATATCGTCCGGTTTCAGGTCAAAGGTCCACTTCATGGTCAGCACGGCGTGCAGCATGTAGCCACCGGTTGAGTGCTGAACGCCTTTCGGCTTGCCGGTTGAACCTGAGGTATAGAGCAGGAACAACGGGTGCTCGGCGTCGACCCACTCCGGTTCGCAGACGTCTGATTGCCCTGCAATCACGTCGTCCCACCAGTAATCGCGCCCGGCAAGCATCGGACAGGCGCCACCCGTGCGCTTGAACACGATCACCGTCTTGATCGACTCACAGCCGCCCAGCGCAATACCGTCATCAACCGCCGGCTTGAGCGGCAGCTTCTTGCCGCCGCGACACTGCTCGTCGGTGGTAATCACGGCAACGGCACCAGCATCGTTGATCCGGTCACGTACCGATTGCGCCGAGAAGCCACCGAATACCACTGAGTGAATGGCACCGATACGGGCACACGCCTGCATCGCGACAACACCCTCAATACCCATCGCCATATAGATGATGACCCGATCGCCCTTCTTGATGCCTTTCGCGCGCAAACCATTAGCCAGTTGATTAACCTTGGCCAGCAGTTCCTTGTAGGTCACCCGCCTGACTTCGCCGTCATCGGTTTCAGAAATGATCGCGAGTTTGTCGCCCAGGCCCGCTTCAACGTTACGGTCCAGGCAATTGTAGGAGGCGTTCAATTTGCCGTCGGCAAACCACTTGAAGAAAGGCGCATTCGATTCATCAAGTACCTGCGTGAAAGGCTGCTTCCAGCTCACATGCTCGCGCGCCAAACGCGCCCAGTACCCGGTGTAATCGTTGGCTGCTTCAGCACACAGTGCGTTGTAAGCGTCCATGCCGGAAATCGTTGCCTGCTTGACGAACTCGGCAGGCGGCTGAATAAGCGTAACGGATTCATTCTGGGACATTGTGCATCTCCTGTGCTGTGTTCAAACGAGGCTTGTAGGATCGATGCAGCCGCGCACCGAAACAAACCGAACTCAAAATTGACAACTCACAACCCGGCGTGACCAAAAGACAAACAACATTCTGGAATCAGACTATTCACGCGAATCGCAGCAGATTAGATGCTCGCAATCTTACACATCACTTACAGGAACTCGCTCTGCATGGTGGTTGCGCCCTAAAACTTCATCGCAAAAGAAACAGCGCAAAACGCGCCCGGTAATACTTTTCTGCAGACGGAAAGAACCAGCCGAATTTGTCTGCTAGCTTTTATGAGGACTGATGTGAATCAAGCCATCCAAGAAGGTCAGAAAAGTTAGCACCTATCATGGCCATACTCTGGTTCAACGCAGTAATCGCTCTCATGAGTAGGGTAGCTGATGAGCAACTGCGGTACCGCGGCAAGCGCTATGACGGAGGCGATTTTCAGCAAATAATTCCTGTTTAGTAGCGAACCTCAGTCGGGCTCATCTGATATTTTTTGCGACGTTGTGTAACGCGGACCAATCAATTTCAAAGCCGTACCGAAGAAGTAAGTAGGCGCTCTGGAGCCCAATGAAAGCCTGATTGAATAAGCGTCAAGATCGAACCCCTGGTGTCGAAATGTGCCCTCGTACCGGTCATGCCGCCCACTAATTTTCATGCTGCGCCAGTTCACCTTTCATCCAATTCTTCTGGTCTCTGTCCAGCGCTTGTGAGGGATCAAGGTCTGCCGTCTTATCTCCGCAACCTCGGATACTTATCACAATTCACTCCTCGGTCCATTAAAATATTCATGCGACTGCTCTGGCACTCTCCCTTTCAGGGCAAGGGTTGAAGCGGGGATCGAGTTACAATGGCGACCCTGTATTGAATAGTTTCTCACACCAATGACCGTCGCCACCGCGCTCGTTTCAGGCAACGACTCGCTGCCCCAACTCGCCGAAGAGGCTGTACATCAGGCGATGGCCAAGGCTGGATTGACGCACGCCAATGGTGTATTGCTTTTTCTGACCCCAGAGTTCGCCCGACACGCTCAGCCGACAATTACCGCCGTCGCACGCGCAGCCCAGTGCACCCAGGTCGCTGGCGGCATCGCCTCGGGTGTTTTTACCGAGACCGGCTGGGTTGTTGATCGCCCGGCGGCTGCGGTCATGGTTTTTGGTGGCGGCCTCTCGCTGGGTCATCCGGAGGCAGGCGACCAGCCAGTTTTGAGCTATGCAGGCGGTCGTTTGCCGCCCGACTGGAGCGTTTCCGGAACACGTTTCGGCGGTAGTTTTGCCGGGAACGTAGGATTCCCGGACGCCGTCGTCTGGCAGCAGAGTCGCCTTGCCGAGCAACATTGTTGCAGCGTTCAGCTCCTTGGGGCCAACGTCGAGGTTGGCGTTTCCAGCGGCTTGCAACTTCTTGGCGAGCCCCTGCGAGTGGAGCGCAGTGATGGTTACGATCTCGAACGACTTGGCGGCCAGACGGCACTAAAAAGCCTGGCCCGAATACTGCCGCTTGAGCTTCGCCAAAATGTGACGCAACAACTGCATCATCTGAGCGCTGTGTTGCTTGATAGTGATACTAATGCCAAGGAAGCCATGGCCGAGGGACGCTATCGTCCGCTGGCGATCATTGCGGCCAACACTGATAACTCGCTGACGCTGACCGAACACGTCGCACCGGGGCAATTCCTGGCTTGGGCGATCCGTCAACCGCTTGCTGCCGAAGCCGACATGCGGCAAATGATTGACCTTCTGGCCGGAACCGCCGCCAAACCAACCTGCGCCCTGATGTTCTCGTGCATCGGTCGCGGCCCTTATTTTTACAGCGGCGAAGACCGTGATCGCGACGTCCTGTGCGAGCGCTTCCCTGGCCTACCGGTGCTCGGCACCTACGGCACGGGCCAATTCGCGCCGACAACGACCGGTGCGCACGGTCTCAACCGCCAGTTGCAGAACGCCGTCGTCACTGCCCTCGTCAGCAAACGCCTGAAGGAAGCCCATGTTCAATCCATCACGTGAGCAGGTTCGCCGTTTCTTCTGCGAATCCTGGCGCAAACACCGCGAACGCCTGGTTCTCGAAGGCGCCGAGGCCACTGCGGCCGATCTGATCGAACAACATCCGGAGTACCACGCGCTGCTGGAAAATCCTGAAGCTGCCGTCGAGCAGGAGTTCACGCCCGAAAACGGGCAGATGAATCCCTTCCTTCATCTCTCGCTGCATTTGGCCATCGCCGACCAGATCAGCATTGATCAGCCAGCGGGAATTCGCGCCGCCTACCACACGCTGCGCGCGCGGCTTGAGGTGCATGAGGCCGAACACGCAATCCTCGAATGCCTGGGCGAAACGCTTTGGCGCGCGCAACGCGAGGGCGGCGCGATGGATGGGGAAAAATACATGGAATGCATTCGGAGCAAGGCTGGAGGCTGAGCCCGACGCGGGTTCCACAAGAATATATTCGACCAGGAGAATCTTCATGCAGTTCACATCAATGATCCTTTCCAACGCGGAAATCTCGCCCGGCTACTGGCGCATGCGCCTGACCGCTCCACAGGAATTTGCAGCCGCGACGCCCGGCCAGTTCGTTATGGTGCGCGTCAATGGCGCCATCGACCCGCTGCTGCGCCGGCCCTTCGCCGTCTTCGACGTCGGTGTGCATACGCCACCGCAGAGCGGCGCCGTGCCGCAGGTCTATTTCGAGATGCTCTACCGCGTCGTCGGCAAGGGGACGGCGATGCTTTCAGCGCTGCACGAGACCGATCTGCTGGACATTCTCGGTCCGCTGGGAACCGGATTCGATCAAGGCAACGCCGACGAGGAAAAACTGATTGTCGGTGGCGGCATCGGGCTGGCGCCGCTCTACCTGCTGGCCCGCGAACTGGTCACCCGGAAATCACCGGTGCGGCTCTTTGCCGGCGGTCGGACGCGTGACGACATCCTCTGCATCACCGAGTTCGAGCGACTGGGCGTGGAATGCTATACAGCGACCGAGGACGGCTCGCTGGGCGAACAGGGGTTGGTCACCGAAGCCCTGAAACGGCGTCTGGACGCGCTCAAGGGCAAAGCTACCCTGTACGCCTGCGGGCCGGACGGCATGCTGCACGCCGTTGCCAAAATTGCGGCGCAGTACGGCATCCCCTGCCAGGTTTCGCTGGAAGGCTACATGGCCTGCGGCGTCGGCGCCTGCCTCGGTTGCGTGGCCCCCGGCAAGGGACATTCGCCGGAAACGCCCGATTACCGCTGCGTATGCACCGAAGGGCCGGTCTTTGAATCCAGCGATCTGAAGTGGGGAGCATAAATATGAGCATCGTCAAACCTGACATGAGCGTCAATCTGGCCGGCATTCCGCTGCGCAATCCGGTGATGACGGCTTCGGGAACCTTCGGCTACGGCGAGGAATTTTCTGAGTACGTGAATCTGGAAGCGATTGGCGCCTTCGTCACCAAGGGGCTGTCGCTCAAACCGCGCGCCGGCAATCCGACGCCGCGCATCGTTGAAACCCCCGGTGGCATGCTCAACGCCATCGGCCTGCAGAATGTGGGCATCGACGCGTTCATCGCCAAAAAGATTCCTTTCGTGCGCACCGTCAATACACCGTGCATCGCCAATTTCTTTGGCGACACGGTCGATGAATACGCCGAAATGACGCGTCGTCTGAACGAAATTCCGGAAGTCGTCGCGCTGGAAATGAACATTTCCTGCCCCAACGTCAAACAGGGTGGCATCGTTTTCGGCACCGACCCGGCGTGCGCCGCAAGTGTCGTCGCTGCCTGCCGCGCAGTGACTCAAAAGCCGCTGATTGTCAAACTCTCGCCCAACGTCACCGACGTGGTGGCCATGGCGCGCGCCTGTGTCGATGCCGGCGCCGATTCGCTATCGCTGATCAACACATTGATCGGCATGGCCATCGACCTGAAGAAGCGCCGCCCGGTGCTGGCCAACGTAACTGGCGGCTTCTCCGGCCCTGCGATCAAGCCAATTGCCCTGCGCATGGTCTGGCAGGTCGCCCGAGCCGTCAAGGTGCCGATCATCGGTATCGGCGGCATCATGAACGCCACCGATGCGCTGGAATTCATCCTCGCCGGCGCCACGGCCGTTCAGGTCGGCACGGCCAGTTTCATCAATCCGGGAGCAGCGCAGACGATTGTCGAGGAGATAGAGGCCTGGATGGTCGCCAACGGAGTGGCCGATATCAAGACTCTGATTGGCGCGCTGGAGGTCTAGGCGGCTCGGCATTACTTGTGGGTAGGCGATCTGCAATGCGAGTTCCACTACGAATTGCCACCCACTGAACCGAGAAATATCAAGGGAGGTCAGTCACCCTCTCTGTCGACAGTAAAAACCTTGCAAGCCGGATGGAGTCCATCTACGCCTATTGATGCGCCTTCGAACCGCATGTCCACGACGCTACCGAGCACCGCTACGACCGAGCGGACATTCTGAGCAGCTGCTTCGGTCTACGCTCCACTTTCTATCATCCAGCATCTTTTCGTGGCGTCATCGTTTCCGCCCAGGCGGTCCAGTGAAGCACAAGCGCGCAGTGCTTATGGCAATTCCCATGGTGACACAAGCATCACCGGCTCACAGAGAGCCGACAAACACAAGAACATGGCGCAACTCCTGTGCGTTAGCGCACAGACTTGGCGCTGCAAGACGCGCACCTTGGAGCCATGTATCTGATATCCATTTCAATTAAAAAACGCTGCCATTACGGTAAATCCTCGGCTCTTGCCGAACGACCTGCCCACGCCCATCCAAGCCGAGGCCCGATCAAATGACGAGCAAGCCGCCACCGAACGACCCATCGCTGACAGACATCGCCGACGTAGCACAGGCGCTCGGGACCGATCTGGACGGTGGCCTCCGCTCTGCAGAGGCGGCCACACGATTGCGCACGGACGGCACCAACGAACTAAGCGCGGCACTACCCGTACCTGCTTGGCGCCGCGCGTTGGCACAGTTACAGGACCCGCTGGTCTACCTGTTGGGTGCAGCGGCAACGGTGGCTCTGGCCGCCTGGTGGTTTGAAGGTCGCGGCCATCAGGGTGCGACCGGCTGGCCGCTGGACGCCATCGTCATCGCGTGCGTGGTGATATTGAATGCGGTGCTGGGCTGGCTACAGGAGTCCAAGGCGGCACAAGCGGTGGCGGCATTGGCGAAGATGACCAACGTCACGTCGGCTGTCCTGCGCGACGGTGCCGTCGCCCGTGTATCCAGCGCCGAGCTCGTCAAGGGCGACGTTCTGGTGTTGAATGAGGGCGACGCCGTGGGCGCCGATGCACGCCTGGCGCAGGCCGCAGCGCTGATGCTGCTAGAAGCGCCTTTGACCGGTGAGAGCGAGGCAGTGCTGAAGGATGCGGCACCGCTGCCCGCGACTGCTGCACTGGGCGACCGGCTGAACATGGTCTTCAAGGGTACTGCGGTTGCGCAGGGCACCGGACGCGCCATCGTCACCGCCACCGGAATGCAAACCGAGATGGGAAGCATCGCCACGCTGCTGGATACAACGCCCGACGTGCCGACGCCGCTGCAGGTCGAGATAGCGCATCTGGGCAAGGTGCTGGGTATCGCAGC
>JAIFNM010000313.1 GCA_020047725.1 Betaproteobacteria bacterium | reverse complement strand
GAAACTTCCGCGTCTTCGCTTCGCTCATCGCTTTTCCCTTATGACAGCGTGCAGCTTAAACCACTGTCTTGAATCCGGGGACCACTATAGTCAAAGAAAGATCAACTCTTGGCAGTTTCTTCTGATTGTTGGCTTTCATGGTATCTCTGATCAACAAGCTCGTAAGGACGACTACGGTTAATAAGTCAACAAAACCGCCAACTGACATTATCCGCACTAGAGCACGCAAAAAAATCAGATGGCGCGGTAGCTTTGAAAAATCTACTACCTGTTCATGTCGCGACAGGTCCAGCACGGCAAAGATGTGTCGCTTGAACCAAATAAACAACTTTCCCACGACTCACCGCGGCTAGCAAGTGTTGAATTCGCAATGGTTATGCGGGAGTCCGCAATTTGTGCTTGGTTTCTCGGTGTCAATCAGGCTGTTTGGGCAGGGAGTCAGAGTGACCGACGCTCCGAATTTTTCCGAGTCGTCAGGTGCGCAAGTCAACTCGACGGAATTGCGAGGTCATTCTGGATGATTTTCTGACTAGCTGACCATTGCGAAATATACAACGGCCATAGCGGCTGTGTATCGCAAATGGCCCTTCAGGCCTATGAGCCCTCGGTCAGTCCGCGCCCTGAACGAACGCTCCGCTCAGAAACCTGCCGCAGGCCAACCGCGACGATGAATGACTCTTGTGGGTCGGCTGCACTCATTGACGAAGGGCTGCTTCCCGGAAGCGAAACTCCAACGGCGGCTTTACGGCGATAAACCAGGAGAGGGCTAGGTCGCGTCCCGATCCCGAGCCGTTATTCAACATTGCAGCGGTTCAATGACCGGTTGTGGAGCCGAGCTGTCGCCCGGCACGGATGGTCACGGACAGCGCCTCGGCCAGAGCCGCCGTCGGTGACCTGGCGCAAACATGTCCGCAAAATGCAGGCCAGCAGTCGTAGACCGGAAAGTTGCCACGAAAGACAGCTTGGTGTTTCACGATCAGAGGTGTTGTGCAAACTGATAACTCCCCTCTGTTACGCACATTCGCCGCTAGCCTTGAAAGAGCCGAGAAAAACGCCGCAAGCATCCACATGCAGCGGACAGAATGCTCTTAGGGTGCCAAAAAAACTCAGTCTCAAGTGGTTTGACATCATCCTGACTCGGAATGACATTCTCGCTGAAGTCAGCCTCCCTCCCACGCTCCAAGACCTTGTCCAACCATGCAACCAATGGCCGACCATCAGCAGTTAAATAGCCAATTCCGTAATAATTGGCCCAAACCGACTCAGCAGGGTCTGTCCGATGCAAATTCAGAAATGCTCGGCGCTCGCCTTTGAAAAACCAAACGAGTGAATGCCCGGAGGATGCCAAGAGATTAACTAGGGGCTCGACACGTGCAAACAAGACGCTCCTTGTATTCAAAGCGCTCGCCAGTCCAAAGACAGGCTCTCCTTTAGAAAGTAGCAATCCATCACGCAGCCGGAATTCTAGTTCCCACTCTCTAGCGACAGATGGCATCGGAGCAAATATCGGTGCATGTTCATCACTCCGGTCAGGATGACCACACTCAGCAACAAGTGGACGATAGGGAACCGGAAGCCAGCCATTAATAGCGCCGCTATCACCATCCATCATTCCAGAATCCCAATCGGGAGTTATGCCATTCCATGCAGAAAGCGGCGCATTCCAATCCGAGAAAACATCGATTCGACCCAGCTCACGAAGCTTCTCCTGACATTTAGGATCGTCAACCGATTCCAGCAAGTGAGGAAGGTCTGTTGCCTTCACTAGGACTGGAATTATCTGCCACCAAATATCAGCATGAAAATCCTGCCCCTTCCCCCAATAGCCCAAGGCGAGATCTGCTTTCCAAGTGTGCTCAGCCGCAAATCGTAGCCACGGCCCATCTCCCCAATGCTCGGGTAAATCAGATGAGGACATGAGAACGTCAATGGGTGGAAGATCGAAACAACTGCTTGAAATCCATTTCTGCAAAACCTCAAGCTCTGGGGCTGGCCATGCCGGAAGAGTTGGGATATCCCACAATCTCTCGCTTTCCCCATCATTGCGACCAGGGCTATGTAGCCATCGGGCGGGGTCAAGCAACTGAATGCCTAGCTGCTCAGGCCCAGAATAAACACATGCGGTTTTATCCCAATCCGGACACATCTCGTAGTTATCGGCCAAGAATGCCAGCAGGGTGTACCACCCTATCCACTGGTATTTCTTTCCAATACGCTCCGTTCGGCCTTCACCAGCAGAGCGCCCATATTCCCGAGTCTGGTATCGGCGGGCAAATGACCAGAAACCGGCCGCTCGTTTTCCTCGGAGGTTGCTCCGTTACCGTCGATAATTCTTTCTGATGGCGTCAGCAGGAGCAAATTAAGGCTAAGTTTCAGCAAAGGCGCGCCGCACATCCGCCCGAAAATTCATGAAGGCACGTCGATCACTTGGGGTGGTGGGAACCGTCAAAATCGCCCTTCCGACAGGAGCACACAGTCGGCCATGCCGCCCGCCTCTCTGAAATAACCAACCTTCTCGAACCATTGTCCGAACCAGCGCATCAATTTCTTTCATGGCGCTGTATCTCATGCTGCCATCCCGTGGCCTTCGTAGCGGGCGCAAAATTTCCGGGCCGACAGACCTATCTGGGAAAATGCAGCATCGGCCCCAACGTCGAGGATAGGCGCGCTGTAGTCATAACCCTTGTGGCCCAAGGCGTTCTGGAAAAATCGGCCGTGAGGATCGATCATAAGGTAGGACTCGGCCATTTCTCCGTTGTCCTCGGCCCGTATGACATGGCGCAGTACCTGATGCCGCCGAACAAAAGCCTGGAATTCGGCGGTTGATACAGCTAGGTCATCCGTGAGCATGGGAAGCATACGCAGCACCTTCCACTTCTCAGGCAGCAGACTGAGGATCAAGCTACGCATATCCTCGTTGCAGTTCAACGCATTCACCACCGTGTTGATCTTCAACCGAAGGCGAGGATTAAGTACCCTGCCCAATGCAATGCATTCGGACAAGTCCTCCACGGCCAGTACATGCGCGTTCCGATCGACTCGCCCGATGCCAATATTGGTACCGGAATCCCCGGAATCCAGGCTCAGGCCCAGCATCGACAGGTGCGGGGCCAGTTTTGCCATCAGGATCGGCGTCAGCAGACTGCCGTTGGAAATAACGGACGTCTCGAAACCGATTCCGCGGGCGATCTTTAGGACTTCGGTAGCGTTGCCTTCGTACAATAACGGTTCGCCGCCAGCCAGATTCAGGCGTAGAGAATCCCATCCCATCACCCGTCGCAGTGGATTCTCCAAGTTGTTTGGGCTGAAGAATCGGTGGATCTCCTGCAACAGTGCCCCAGTTCCCGCACGGTCGTGAACCTGTGCGGTGAGATCGCCAGGGATGCACTGGCCCTCGAAGTCGCTGACCACGGATTGATTTCTGGAAACCATGAGAAATACTTCCGCAACATGCTGGCCTTCGGCATGTTCGAACATGGCCCGGAAGATAAGCCGCCTACGCTGGAAGACACGGCCGTTTGGGCATCAGAATACTTCTGGGAAGACCTTTACAAGCCTTACCGTGGAGTGGAAAGCAGGAAGCCCATTGCCACCAAACAGATGGAAACCATTATCCAAGAAACCTTAGGGTTAATCTTCGAGGCAAAATGGGAGGAACTTAGAGCCTGGATGCAGCGCCACGCCAAGACGCTTCGGATAATGAGAATCCGGGAAGTTCGTGGTAATACTGTGCTTATGTACTGGCTGAAAGCACTCGATTATTTCAAGAAACGTCTGCCACTTCTGAAGGCTCATACTCCGCGTCATCCGGCCGGAAAAGTCGTCAAAATTGAGGGCCACCTCAAGAACTGGCGTCTAGCAATTGCCATGCTCGCAGATGCTTGGCCGGAGCAAGTCAATCTCGCGGATTTTAAAAACCAGACGCCTCTAATGCTGGCAGCAGATGCAGGCGACGAGTTGTTGGTGCGAGCGTTTCTGGCGGCAGGTGCAGATGTTAACGCCCGAGACTACCAAGGGCGAACGCCCCTGCACGCCGCCGCTATTGGTCGCAGACCGGCTTGTATGGCTGCGCTCCTAGAAGGAAAACCGGATGCACGGAAGACCGCCGAAACGCATCAAACCGCCCTTCACACTGCGGTGCGGATGGGCCATCCTGACATCATCCGACTTCTCGTCGAGTACGATCGAGGTCTCGCTTCTAGAAAAAATGATCAAGGCCAAACCCCGTTGGTCTTGGCCAAGATAATTTTGGAAGATCTGCCTAAATGGCAAACTGTGATGGCAAAACTTAATCGGCAAATCGGCACCCGACAGGACTTCGAGGAAATCGTCTTAATTTTGACAACGGAGCCGACGATTCACTAAGGCGTCATTGGACCAATTACAAAGCGGACTTCAGATTGACGGTATTGGGACGCGAGTGAGTCAACGGCGGCCATGGCCAAGGGTCAGGTCGCCAAAGCGGTGAGTCAATCGGCAGCTTTTTGATCAATAAGCTGCCTGATGTCTTGCATGCATCATGTGGCAGCAGTGGGTCCGCTGTGGAGCATTCTACTCGCGGAACCTGGGTTTGGCTGACTGGCAGGTTTGTGGTAAAGCTGACTGGCCGAAACGGGTCTATTCCGGAAGCTCACGAGTCGCAAGAACTATCACTGGCAAAGGCTAACGTCTGCTGGGTAGATGGCTTTAGCCTAGCCCGGTTTTCCGTTCTTATGGCAAGTTCTACGTTATGCGGAGTAGGCTGACCGGCGGGCGATGGCGACATCCGTTCCACCGGGTTTCCTCTGACCATGTCGCTCTAATCCGCTTCTCACAATACTGCCTGCCTGCGAGGCAGTCGTTTGTCGCGAGTCCCTGTCGCGCTCGGAGCTCTCAATCGAAGCCACCGTCGACGGTTACCGGCGCGACGGTCTCGACGGACCGCCACGCTGGTCGGCTTACCGAGGGCACGTGTCATTTTGCACGCCCCGCCACAGCCCACGCCGGAAGGCTTGCCGCGCCCGGCGGGCGGACATAGCGCTCGATTCGGCCGATCGGCAAGCGCAAGGCACCGAAGCGCTTGAGCCGAGCCCAACCTTCAGGACGCTGCCTGTCGGGATCCACGATACGACGCAGACTACACAGGTTCACCCATTCTCGATGGGCTGTGATCTGCTGCTCTTCGATGACCGGATTACCCTCATCATCGAATCGTTCAGAAAACTCCGCCTCGGGTACCTCCCGGAACGCGTACCAACGCACCAGGCGCTCATTACCCTTGGCCTGTTCGACGAGCACCCAGCCCAGCTCGCTGTGGCGTGCCTCGACGCCGACCGGAAATACCCTTGGGTGCCGACCGATCGGCATCACGGCGGCGAGCGCGTGGCTCGTCTCATTCGTTGTTGCAGGTAGCATGACACCTCCAGAAAATCATCAGGTTCAGTGGATCGAATGATCAGCCTGTGGATAAACAGAAGTGCCCGGAGACGCCGTAACCCCGGCCGTAACCGGGCCATGCGCCAGATGAGCACACACCGCGCGTTCTACCACCGAGGCCTCGATCTCGGTCTTCGAGTCGAGCAACGCCAGGATCTGTTCATCGATCGTGCCCGGAATAATGGGCAAAATCACGATGACATCCCGCGTCTGGCCAATACGATAGGCACGGTCTTCGGCCTGACGCTTCATGGCGGGCGTCCAGGGTTGCGAAGCAAACATCACATAATTGGCGGCCGTAAGGGTGATTCCCACGCCGGCGGCCGATGTCGTTCCGATGAAGACCCGCGTTGAAGGATCGTTCTGGAACGCATCCACGGATCGCTGACGTGAGTTGCCGTTGTCACTGCCCACCAGCGATACAGCGCCTATGCCAGCATTCTGAAACGCTTCTTTCAGAAAAGCAACCGTATCCATGTATTCGCAGAAGACAATGACCTTGTCCTCCGGGCCGAGCGACTGGACGGTTTCGATCAGGAACTCGGTTTTGAGGGTCTCCAGGAGCTGGCGCAGCTTGATGATCTTGGGCATGACCATCAGGCTCATGTCCGCCATGAGCCGCTGGTACCCGGCCAGCCCCTCGGCCGGCATGATGAAGCGCACCTGGTGCGTCTTGAGCCCCAAGCCCTTGAGCACCTTCTTGGACCGTCGCAACATCCAGTCCTGGATCGCATCGGACAGCGCCTCGCGTGCCCCCTGCCCCCCGGTGTACTGCTTGCGAAAGTCAGCGAGCTCAAGCAGACCCAGCGGATGCCCGGATAAGCGCAACAGCGTGTGCAGTTCGATCTCGCGGTTCAGGATCGGCGTCCCGGTCAGCAGGAAGCGACGCGGAATGCGTTCGGCCAGGATGAAGGCATTCCGCGTGCGACCAGCCTGATGCTCTTTCAGGAAATGCGCCTCGTCGATGGTGAATACCTCGAAACTCAACCCCGGCTCCTTGACCAGTCCGCTCAGCCGTTCGTAGTTCGCAATCACCCAGCGACAACCGTGCAACGTCGCCATGCGATCCTCGCCAACCATGCCTACCCGATCATCCGGAAACACCGTATGGATCTCGCGCTCCCAGTTGATGCGCAACGACGCCGGGCACGACACCAGGATGCGCTGATCTCCAGCCGCCAAGCGGGACGCCACCACGGCCTGCCGTGTCTTGCCCAAACCCATGTCATCGGCCAGCAACGCCGATGAGCGTCCCAGAAGGTGCCGCACGCCGGCCGGCTGATGGTCCATGAGTCCGCAATCCAGACTGGCCTGAGCCAGTATCCGTTCGTCCACCGGCAACTGCTCCAGCGGCCGTGCGCAACTCGACAAGAAACCTGACCCGACCGAGCCGTCTTCATCCTCGCCACGCCCATCACCGAAGGCCGGGGCCGCTCCGGGCACGCTGATCGGCATCTCTGCCTTCGGCTTGGAGACGAGATCTTCCAGGTGCATAGCGTTTTCGTGGACGAAGATGAACGCTGGATCGACCCCGACCACCCGCTGCAGCACATCCTGAATCTGAATCGCCCCGGCCCGCACCTCCCAGGCCGAAGCATTCTTATGAAAGCGACCGCGCAGCTCGCGCATGGCCTCGACGAAATAGCTGTCGTACACCCCTGAGACCGCGTGGCCACCGCGATCGAGCGGAATGATCTGCAAATCGAGCATTTGCGTGAAGAAATCGGTCTGCGGCGTGGCCAGCGCGCTGTCCACCATCCCGGGCAGCTCGTCGACATCGAGCCGGATCCCGGGGAACGCCTGCGTCAAGCGCGCGGCGAAGGACGGCCCATCCACGCCGGCGCGAATCGCCCACATGCGCCGGGGCGCAAACCAGTGTGCTCCCAGCGATCGACGAAAGGCCTCCGCCGCGTTGTCGAGCGGTGCCGTGGACAATCCGATACGCCGGCCATCGCTGACAACACGCAACACCGCCTTGCGCCTGGCCGGCGCAATGGGTTGAGGGACGTAGGCCATGCGATCAGGGTTGGAGGGGTTCGTGCACGACCGTCAGCCCCAGTCGCTTGAGCGACGCAAAAAGGGGCGCGAGCAGCGTCAGGGCTTCAATCTTCGTATTCAGGAAATCAACATACTGATGACTGGGGCCTTGATACTGCGCCCACCACGCGTCCAGGTGGACCGCCGCCTGCAGGGTGTCCGCGCCCTGCACATAACGGCGCAGGTGATTGAGCAAATCACCGGCCAGGGTGACTGCCGGCGTTGACGCCGGATACTGATTCAAATGCGCTTCAAGCAGCGTGAAATGGGTGATCAACAACGCCCGCATCGCTTGCCGCAACCGGTTATCGCGGTTGATGACGGAAAAACGACTAAATTCGCGACTAAATTCTGATTGAGGCGACTCCTCGCCTGGATTTCTCTTCTGTTCCATAACAACTCACTCCCGAGTTCGGTTCTTGATACAGCGAAATGCCGTCGTGGGTGACTGGGGCGGCACATTGCCCGGGTACTGAGGGATGGCCACCTACGGCCAGACTCTACCGTGTTACCGTTGACCTATTGGGACGCCTCACGCTTGGCCTTGTACGTCACGGACTCAATGCGCCCCATCGACAGATTGATATCGTCCGCAATAACCTGGTATCCCGGCACCTTCTGATCTGTTCCGTCCACCGTATACATGAACTGGCGCAAGGAGCCATCGACACTCACCCGACATCCCTTGCGCAGCAGGCGGGCCGCATCCTCACCCCGCTGGTCCCAGATCGACACCCCCATCCAGAATCCGCCGTCCTGAACATATTCCTTGGTCGCTTCGTCGTAGGAATACTCATCGAACATCACCCGCATTTCGGCGACCTTGCGTTCCTTGCCCCCGACGATCACCGCCTTGAGGGTGGGTGCATCGGCCAGATTTCCTTTTCCATGAAACGTATTCGGCATTGCTTTGCTCCTTCACGCCTGATTAAAAGCCCGTCCAGAACTGGCGCAACGTTCAGGGCGAGAAAACACACCTTGATTTGATGTCTGACCGCTTTGCTTTCGCGTGTCAAACGACCTTCTTCGCCTGGTGCAATGCACGACGCACCACACATTCCTCGTTATTCAAGGCCACGATGCGCGCCTGTAGCTCGACATACCACTGCGCGATTGGCGCCAGCTGCAAGGCAAACAAGGCCGGCATCGACGCCCAGGGCAAGTGCCGATTGGTAACCATGCTGCGCCAACGCAATGACTGCTGACCGCTCATCGCACGCCGGTGTACGGACAAGTAGAAACTCCGTCCGCGCACTGTCTTGCTCGCCCGGGCCAACTCCGCCATTTCGGCATGAATGCGTTCCAGACTGGCTTTCAGCCTGCACAGATCGCCCTGCCCCGCGCGTCCCCTACCCGTAAAGGCTTTTAAGGCCTTTGTGTCAGCATCGTGTTGACAGGCCGTCGCGCTCCCGCTCCGGACCGTTGCCCCATCCCATGGCCTTTGACTCAATTCGCTCTGCGCCAGGATAAAAACGGGTTGTTTCATAGCAGATTCTGAACACTTGATTCATCCGCTGCCGCATCCGCCTGAGCATCCGCGGCCGCCAGCTCCTGACCCACGCGATCGAGCAAGGCCCGCTCTGCATCAGTGATATGCGTGCGGCGCTTCGTATAGGGCGGCAGGATCTTGCCCGAGAAGATATCGGCCGGCACCGGCCCGAAGATGGCGGTCACGGCCTCCACGCGCTTAAGCGCCTCGACATTCGCGCCCGGCAAGAAATCGCTTCGGCTCAGGCGCGTCAGCTCCGACCGCCACAGAAAGCGATCAAAGCGCGCCAACTCCTCCATCCAGCCCCGGATTCGTCGCGTGATGTTGCGGATCTCGTCATGCGCTTCCACATCGGTGATGCGCCCTTTCCTGACCGCCGTTTTGATGACGCGAATGAAATAGTCGTAGTCGACCGTGAACTCGGCCATCAGGTAACCGTACGGGCTCTTGAATTCGAGGGACACCGACTGGGGTTGTCCCGAATGCAGTACCGAAAAACTCAACCCTTTGGCTTCCAGTTCGCGCAACTGACCCATGTACTGATCGGTGAGCTTTATGATCTCACGGGTGAATTGGCGCAAGCCATGAACCGCGCGGAGCAACGCCCAGTCCGCGTAGGGATTGTCGTTGGCCGATTGCGCCCAGAACCCCTTCATGGCGGACGCACAGCGCTTCGCACCGATGATCGGCGGCAGTTTCTTCTCCGGATCCTGCCGACGCCCCATGAACATCCGGAACGCCTCCTTCGTATGCAAGGACATCGTGTCCTCGCTCTCGTTGACCAGCGATCCCAATGCGGTCACCTTGATCGCATCGATGTACTGCACTTCCTTTTCAGCCCCCTGCTCCAGGCGATAGTTGGTTTTATGGTGTGCCAGTAGTTCCTTGCGCTCGATCAACAACGTATATCGCGCCCAGCGCGGATCCTTTTCCGGAGAATCCATCTCGAACATATCGACCAAGGCGGCCTCTTCCTTGGCGATGCTGTAGCCATCGCCGAACGGCGAACCGGCTTCCGTCATGAAATCGGCCCAGCCGTTGCCATCTGGCGCTTCAGCACGCCCCAAGGGTGGCGGCACGTGCAGTGTCTTGCTCGTGCCGGTTCCGGCGGTAGGGATTTTACGACGTGGTGCTTTTACGGTTTGATCATCCATGGTCAGATCCTTCTGCGAAAGTTTCAAGGGAATTGCCCTGGGCAGGCGCGACAGAGATGCGCTGCAGAGCGGGAAGCGGAGTCAGGCCGGGAATGACTTTGGCCGGTGCAATAGGTCGGGCCAGGAGCGTACGCAAGGCCGTACGATCGACGCGATAGCGAACATCCATTTTGGAAACAACCTGGCGTTCGACCAAATCGATGGATTCGAGCGTGGCAAGAACACGGTCAACGTGAGCCGGCGAAACGCGAGCTCCCAACGACACGCTCAGCTCGCGCCGACTGGCTTTGACGAAATCCACGTTCGCTTGCCGGGCCAACAGCGCAAACAGAACCGCGCACAGCAAATAATCCTGGCCCAGACGATTGAGCAGTTCGACCATAAACTTGGCCGAGGATGTGCTATTTGTTGGTGGCTCAAAATGGCACACTGAACAATCACTGTTTATTGTGCCATTTTGAGCCACCCCGTTTTGAAGCAACGTGATTCCGGGAATCACATCTCCCGGTGCAACCGGTTTCGCTAGCAGCGCATACAGCGCCTCGACGTTCACGTGGTAATCAGTTTTGGTGTTCGGATGGCACTTGCTTTCGATCAACCCCAGCTCTTCAAGAGACAGAAGCGAGCGGAACAAGGTGCGGAAAGGGACACTCACCCCAAGCAACTCACTCAATTTGCGGACGCTGACGGGGATAAAGGCGATATCAGCCTGCTCCGACAACAGCGCAAAGAGCGCCGCAGCACCCGGGTAGTCACCGTTGAGTCGTTCAAGCACCTCGATAAAGAAGTCTGCCGATTCCGATTGGCGAAGCGTATTCAGATCCGACATTCGTTGCTCCTGGCTTGCAATCCCAGTTCCTTTATCGTGTCCATGAAGAACCCAGGGACGCCTTTGCGACGCGCCGGTTCATCCGGCGGATGACTGTCCGCCAAAGCAAAATCCGTCTTTGCACCGACCGAGCGTGGATCGCGCGCCCGCGCCAGTGCGGCTTCGTTCAGCCAACGGCGTTCCCGGTTCTTGCCGATCTGCAGCGCCAGGGCCGGCACAAAGTCCCCCCGTTGAGCACGCTTAACCAGCCCGTGAAGGTAGCTCATGGGTTTAAGTACCTTGCCAAGGCCCAGTTGGCCGGCCCACTCGTCCGCCACGGCCTGCTTAGAGACCGTAGTGGGCAAACGATCGAGCAGGTGGCGCGCCGCGGTCCGTTCTGTTTCAATCAAATCGTCTGGCAAGACGAGATCGACCGCGCATGACGTCTGTTCAACGATGGCGTCACGCGCTGGCGTGGGTGTTTGACCCGAGTTTTCAGAAAAATCACTACTACGCCGGCGTCTCAGGTTCAGATCCTCATTGGGTGCCGCTCGTAGTTGTGGTTTTAAAGACTCTTTCTGTGTACTAACACCATTAATAGAGGTGACGAAAGCGGCATTGTTGTTCGCCGGTTTCGCCACCTCTGGATTGCCGGTTTTGTCACCTCTGGAATGTACGGTTCCGCCATTCCAGTTTGCCGGTTTTGTCACCTCTGGAATGTACGGTTCCGCCATTCCCGGAAAATCAAAGGCTTGTTGCACGACCGGACCTGTTTTGAGGGGGGACTGGGTAAAACTGGTGTGTCCCATCGCAGGTTTTTCTGTTTCTGTGGGTTGGCTTGACGGGTCGGCCTGTGTTTTCTGGAACGAGGACAAAGCGCCCGTCAGCGCCGACAGGTTGACGCGCGACAAGGTACGGGGCTGCACACCGCCACTGGAACCTTCCTCGATCAATCCGGCCGCGATAAGTCTCTGGCGGGCCAGACGCAGGCGCCGGGTCGTCAGGCCGAGTCGTTTCGCGGTGTCACCCAACGGCAAATCAAGCCAGCCGTCACCGGCGTCTAGTTCGCGCTCAGCCCCGTTGAGGGTGATGTAGCCTTGCAAGGCATTGCGTTCGAGCGTGCGTTGTTGTTGGCACAGATCCGAGAGGTAGTAGCCGGCGGTGAACGATCCGCCGATATCGACCAGGCCGCGCAGGAAAGCCACCGGTCGCCCGAGCAGGGCCTTCAATGTTGTTTCAGTCCAGTGCGCGTTCGTCGCCGTTTTTTTGTGGCCGGCGATCGCCCGGCCGAGCGCATCAAGATCGACACGGAAATGCATGCGCCCCGGCACGCCCATGCGGCGCTCCTCGACAAAGCCGGTCGCCAACAATGCGGCACGGGCATGGTCCTGTTCGTGTCGTGACAGCCCGGTACTGGTGCGCCAGTCTTGTTGTGTGTGCCAGAACCAGCCGCCGCGCTCCGGCCGGCTGGTGAGATAGGTGCGTGTCCAATAAAGCATCTGGCTGAGCATGAGGGCGGCCTTGGCCGAGCCGGTGACCGCCTGCAGGACCGGGTAGACCAGGATGTAGCGCTGTGACAGCGGAGCTAGAACACTTTCAAACGACGGTTCGGAGCGATGGCCGTCGGAAACCGGTGATGGGGTGAAAGCGGCTAGCGGCCGCTGAACGACGGAACGGCTCATTATCCGAGCGCATTCCTTGACGCCAGATACTCGGCCTTGATCTTCTGTGAGTGGGTCTCCATGAGCGCATACAGTCGCGGCAGCACGATGCGGTAGGCCAGCGGGGCATTGGGGCGGCGTTGCTCTTCCAGTATCCCCAGGAGGCGCAGTTGCTTGCGGGCGCTTTCCTGTTCTCGACGCGACAAACCGGTTTCCCGCTGCCAGTCGGCTTGGCTTTTACTGAACCAGTTCCCCGGCGCACTCTCACGCTCGCAGACGTGATAGATCGCATAGGCTAACCACAGGGCAGCGCTCACTGAGCCGGCGATATCGACGTAGATTCGATTGAAGACGATCGGTGCCTGGCCAAAAAGTTCGAGCAGCACGCCGGGGTCGATGCCGCGCTCCGGGTTCAGCGCGAAGCTCGCGGCTGACGCGGGCTTGGGCAGATCGTCGTTCATCGAGATCGTTCTGGCTGCCGGTGGCAACGCGCGATGCACCGGGCCGGGCCTCCTGGGCTTGGCCATCCGCTGAGCACCTCCGTTGCGTGTCGTTGTGTCCATTCGTATCGACTCCGGACTACGTGCTGATGGATTTTGCTTTTACGGGGAGACTCGGATCGCCCAATTCGTTGATGACGCCCCAGAGAGTCGCAATCTTGTAGTCCGGGAAGAACTGGGACAGGGCGTAGATCTGCTCCCGTTCGCGTCGTTCGGGCATATCCTCGCTACCGTCGACGACGCTGGACTGGATCTTGATCCAGGCGGCGTGGATGACTTCGCGCAGCGCGGGATCCGGCAAATTGGGGCGGCCACCGCGCTCCGTCTCGGCACCAAAGACTTTGCGCATGGTTCGTAGCTCATGCGTCGATATCTGAAAAATTCGATACATGAATGAGGATGAGGCCCCATGGCGAACGAAATATTCCAGCAGCTCACGGTCGCGAACAACCGCATCAAGGCGCAGGAACGCCCGCGTCAAGCGCAGGTTATCGACCTTGATGTGGAATCCGATCGACGCGTCACTGGCGATGCGCGTGATATCGCGCATCCGTCGATTGCGCAGCATGTCCAGCAGTTCGGGCGTCAAGCCACCGGCGATCAGCGGCTCGATGTGACCTTCATCGATCAAGCCGGACAGATATTTCATGATCACCCAGCGGACTTCCGCGTCATTTACGGGCATCAGTACTTCCGCATTACTAATCGGCTTCATGCTGCAATCTCCTTGAAGGTATTTCGGTGCGCAAATGGGGGCAATGGGTCATTCATTCTTGATGGGCATGGCTTTGTGCTGAGCGTGCCAGTAGGTCAGCGTTCGGCCCCAATCAAGGTACGCGGCGGTCAGTTCAGCCCACGACTGAGCAAAAGGTCCGTGCAGCGCGATCAGGAGATCGTGCGGCGCAAGCGCGCACTGGCAGCTGTGCTGCGTGGTGACGCCACCGAGCTGAGATTCCCAGACGTTGTAAAACGCGTCCGTGGTCATGTAGTCGACGAGCGCGGCCTGGCGCCAAGGCGAGTCGATCGGCAATCGTTCGGCGAACGCCATTTCAGTCGTCCAGCCTCCGTTTTCACCTTTGATGACACCGCCGAGTTGTCCGGACAACATGGCGATAAGGCGAAAGGACGAGGACCGGGCTTTTGTCATTTCCGCATCGAGCAGGCCATGATCCGGATCACGAATATTTTCCAACCGCACGTCGCGCACGCCGCGCTCAGCGATTTCAGAGGGCAATTCGAGCCAAAACAAGTAAGGCAGATCCAGATCGTCACGAACCATCAGCCACTGCTCAATACGCGTCAGGTTGCTCCACTCCTTGAGCTTGTGGAAGAAATAGATACCGAATTCACTGAAACGCTCATCGGTTAGTACTTCCTGCCACGCCAGGGGGGCCGGGGGAGCCGTGGGAATGGCATCCAGATCGTCGTTGACAGCGTTCGTGTCGCTCACCGGCGTTACAGGTTCGCCTGGCACCGGGCGCGCATTCTCGGTAACCGGCTGTGGCGGCGTCGAGGCGTTCTGATCGGTGGGGGCGGACGCCGGCGAGAGAGGTGATGCATCGGTTTCTCCAGCCGCGGCCAAGGGTGCCGTTGGCGCAGACTTGGCCGCGTTCGGTACGCTGACTGGCGGCGGGGTCGAAAGCGTGCTGTCACCGCTGATCAGGCCGCGCAGAGTGTCTTCGGAAAGAGGCTCCTTGCCGGCGGCATCCAGGGCCGCGAAAATCCGCCGCCCGGCGGCTGGATTCAGCGTGAGCACGTCGGCGACGATGGCGTCGAATCCAACCAGGAGTTCGCTCAGCGTTTCGCCACGCAAGGCCACGGCCGTTGTTTTATCGCCCGTCTCGCACAGCGCCAGTTGGCGGGCGGCAAGCATTTCGGCTAATTCCTTTTGGTATCCTTGCGCCTTAGCGTGATATTGGTCCCGGAATTCACCCATTTTACTCAGCGCCGTGGCGATGACTTCATGCTGAGCGTGGCGCCTCTTGATCTGGCTAACGTTATTGAAGGTCAGCCACAGGCCCAACGGATTAAGGTTGCCTACCGCGAACTCGTACAGTACGACGGTTGTCTGGCTGACCGTCATACCCATTTTCGCCGTGGTTCCCTGAACATGACGGGAACTGAGTGGCTTGCCGGTTTCGAGTTCGATTTCACGAACCAAATCGATCAAGCCCCGGGCTTTTTCGATAAAAAGGGTATCCCCGCGCGCTTCGTTTTCGATGAGGTGTGAAGCGAGAACATCCGCTTCGCTCTTCCATTTGTGGAAAACACAATTGACTTCGCCAAAACAGCGCTCTCCGGTTTCGGCAAAGAGCTCCTTGACGATCTGCAGGCGCGTGTTGCCGCCCATGTAGAGCATGTACCGGCTATCGCCGGGACGCTTGGTGACCGTCAATTGCCCTTTGAGTCCCTTCCGTTCGCGAATCGACGCTTTGATTTCCTCGTACTTTGGGTTGGGGGACGTGCGCGGGTTCCTGTCGTACGGGTGGATGTCGCTAACCGCCAGAGGCACGACCGATCCGTCGAATTCGTCGCCTGGTCGCAGATTCGCGGCGGTGCTGACGGGTCCTTTTTCATTGATCTTTTTGCTCAGCGCCTCTGTTTCCGTCTGCCCTTTAAACCTGAGTTTGACACCTCCGAGGCACATTTCAGGCCGACCCCTAGCAATGGCAAGGCGTCCGTAGTGTTGATTCGCCAAAACCCTAGATA
>JAIFNM010000044.1 GCA_020047725.1 Betaproteobacteria bacterium | reverse complement strand
TGAAACTTCCGCGTCTTCGCGTCGCTCATTGCTTTTCCTTTATGACAGTGTGCAGCTTAAACCACTGTCTTGAATCCGGGGACCACTATAGACAGGACGATCCTGTTTGCCCGGTTCAACCACCGAAGCAACTAGCAGTTTTCCACCCAGCATCATGTCGTCGTTTTCCTCGAAACAGCGCGGGTCATCGGGAAAGTCGTAGAAGGTTGGCCGGATCATCGGCTCGTAGTTGTTGTGCGAGCGCCAGAGCAGATCGTACAGATAGGGAATGAGCCGGTAGCGGAGCCTGATCAGGTCCCGGATGTGCGCGGTAATCTCCGGCTACATCCAAGGTTCATTGACAGTCTTGTCGTCGTTCCACGAGTGAATGGAAAAGCGAGGCAGGAAAATGCCGTGCTGCACCTAGCGCAGCAGGAGTTCGGGCTCCGGTGCAGGGCCGGAAAAGCCGCCGATGTCGTGACTATGACCTAGGGCATTCCCTAGGCCATAGTTTTCTTACACATCAAAGCTAAACCGTGCTCGCAGATGGAGCTACGCTTTGCTTATCACTTTTCGCAGACAGCTACCGCTTCACGCGTCGCCTTCAACAGCGTCTCACCATTCTTTGCCTTGAACTGATCAATCACACCTTCTGATGCCTTGATGAATTGAGCACGCTCTTCAGCGGTCGGGGTATAAAGCTTGCCGCCTGCCGCGGTAAAGATGTCGTAAGCCGCTTTTTCACGTTCTTTTGGAACGCGCAACGTCGCCTCACGCAGCGCCGCAAAACCGTCATCCAACGCCTTTCTCTCTTCCGGACTGGCTTTGGTGTAGACCTCATTGTTCATCCACCAGAACGAAATCATGTATTGGTGGCGATCAATGGTCATGAATTTCACGAACTCCTGAAACTTCATGCTAGTAAGGTCGTTGACCGAATTCATCGTGCCGTTAACAACGTTGGTGGCGAGCGAGGTATAGACTTCAGGCCAGGCAATCGGGGTGGGTGTGCCACCCAATGATCGGATGAAATCTTGCGCCGTTGGTGCTGATGTTGAGCGGATTTTCAACCCCTTGAAATCGGCAACGCTTTTAACTTGCTTGTTGGTGGTTGCAATATTGCGCCAACCTCCTGTATTCCCAATAGTCATCAAGCGCACATTCGGGCTCTTCTTGAGGTACTGGTCACGCACCGATTCCAGCAACTTGCCGCCCAGGGCACATTCGGCAACTTTGTCGTCCCTGAACATATATGGTAAGTCGAGTGCCTGGATTTCAGGCCAGATGCTTGCTGGGCCGTCAGCAGTGGTTTGAAAAACTTGAATCAGATTGGAAGAAAGCGCTTCAAGGCACTCGGTTGAGTTATTGCAAAGCTGGCCACCCGAGTAAATCTTGACTTTAATGGTGCCTTTTGACGCGGCTTCGGCGGCCTTTTTAAAGGCAACAGCACCATCGTAGTCTTCATCTTTGTCATTGGAAAGATGCACCAAACCGATGTCCAGTGCCGCTGCCGGCA
Organism: Betaproteobacteria bacterium; assembly: GCA_020047725.1. GTDB lineage: Bacteria > Pseudomonadota > Gammaproteobacteria > Burkholderiales > Rhodocyclaceae > Propionivibrio. Next base: position 14,297 of record JAIFNM010000044.1, on the reverse strand, counting down.
GTGCAATGGCCCCAAGCAGGCAGGCGGCGCTGGCCGCGATCAGAGTCTTGACAAATTTATGCGATTTCATAGCAAAAGCCTCCTTATTTAATAAAGCCAAGCATTCTTGGCACAACCATGGAGAACCATGGGACATAACAAAGCAAAAACAACACCAACACATGAACTACCAAAAATGGCCAAATCTGCTTAACGATGCTTTCGATTTTTTCACCGCTGACCGACGAAGAAACAAATAACACCAACCCCATCGGCGGCGTGATCAAGCCAATTGACATGTTCACGCACATCAAAACAGCGAAGTGCAATGGGTCAACACCAACCGCCTCAAGCACGGGGGAAAGGATGGGGCCCAGAATCAGAATAGCGGGGCCGGCGTCGAGCAGCATGCCGACGATGAACAGCATGATCATGATGACGAATAGCAGCAAATACCTGTTATCAGTCCATGACACCATGGCTGAGGCCACTTGCTGAGGCATGCCGGAAATGCTCACCACCGTTGAAAAGGCCACGGCAGCGCCGACCATGAAAAGCACCACACCCGTGCCTTTTGCCGTCTCATAGAGAAGCTCTGGCAAGTCAGACCACTTGACAGAGCGCAGCACGAACAGGCCAATCACCAGCGCATAGATCACCGCGATAACAGCCGCTTCGGTCGGGGTGAAGTAGCCAGAGAAGATGCCGCCCAGCAAAATCACCGGCATCAGCAACGTCCAGACAGCGCCTTTGGTGGCTGTCCAGCGCTCCGGCCAGGTTGCTTTTCTTTCCTCTTGTGGCAAGTTCCACTTCTTCGAAAACACGGCCGCCGTGACCATCATGGCACCGCCAAACACCACACCAGGCAACATGCCAGCTGCAAATAGGGCACCAACAGACTGATTCATAACGAATGCATAAAGAATCATCAGTCCGGATGGCGGAATGATAGGCCCCAGTACCGCTGCCGCGGCGACAACGGCCGCCGCGAAGGGTCGTTTGTAACCTGCGCGGGTCATGGCGGGTATCAGCATTTTGCCCAAGGCCGAGCAGTCGGCAACCGCCGAGCCGGAAATGCCCGAGAAAATCATGGCTGACAGCACCGTGACTTGCACCAGACCGGCTCGCATGTGACCCACGAATGCGCGAGCAAAATCAACCAGGCCGGCCGTGATGCCCGCCTTGTTCATGATCTCGCCCGCCAACATGAAAAACGGTACAGCGAGCAGCGGGAACGAGGCCACGCCGTTGTACAGACGCGGCATGAGTAGCTTGAACATCATCTCTTTATCGCCAGCCGACAAACCGATGGCAGGCGCAATAAGCAACACGAATGCGATAGGAACACCGATCCCCATCAGAATAATAAAAGACCAAAATAAGCTGACAGCAATGATTGACATGATTTTTTCTCGCTACTCAAATATGTTCGATGTGGATGGCCGCATCAAAAACGTCCAAACCTGCAGTCTGCCCCTTCTTATCCATGCCGCGACGTAAAAACATGGCTAGCAAATGATGCAAATAGACCAGAGACATCAGGATGAAGCTTATGGGAATGGCCGCATAAACCCAGCCCCGATCTACCCAGTCAAGCGTGGTCGCCATCGTTCCAGCACCCGCGCGATAAAAAATGAAGCCGTAATAGACGCACGCTACCGAGGTGATCAGACAACACAGGTTGATGAATACCTGCGTTGGAAACTTGAACGCGCCCATTCTGTCCAAAAGCATGTCCAAAATGGTGTGCATATTGCGATAACTGGCGATGGGCAATACCGCGAAGGTCATATAGACCATCAGAAAAAGGGATGCTTCTTCCGTCCATGAAAACGGATCCATGCCCGGAATCATCCGTGAGACAACTTGTAGCGTGGCAACCAGGGACATAAGCGTTATCGTTATCAACGCGATCCATTTACACACGCGCAGCGCTAACCGAAGCGGTACGTTAAGCAGTTGGAGAATTGGCGGCACGCTCAAATGCTTTTTGGAGGATGGAGTTCCAAGCTTCATACGGATTCTCTCTGTATAAAAAGATAAAGTGAATTATTGGGGGGCACAATTTCCACAATTTCGCGGTGCGGTGCCGATCAACTCTGCAAAGGGGGCTGAAAAGGCCAAAGGCCCTGCCGACTGCAACCCGCTGGCGTTGCCCTCCAGAGATTTCCCGTACCCAGAAGGGCCGACGAATACAACGAATTCGCCATGCTGGATTTCCAGATCGATCCCGTGTACGACTTGGTGCTTTCCGTCATACGACTTTGCCACCTTCTTGAGTTCTAATGATGCCATTTCCTCTCCTCGTTATCCTCAGCGAGTGTTTCGGGTTTTATTTCCCAGTCCAACCTTTGTGGCACACGACCTTTTCACGCGAAAGCATTCACCAAGCAGGGGCTGTTTTGCATGTGCAGAATCGCATGAAACGCTACCGGCAACACATTTCTCTTTCGTTCTGTTTTTTCCTCTTGCCTTGCCCTCGTGTTTGTTGGTAGTGCTTAATTACCAGTGTGTATGATCGCGTTCGATTGTGTTGATTTATGGTGCATTGAGCTTTAACAAAGACATGGTACGCCATAACATTACAAAAACAATACAAATATGATCAGTCTGTTACAATTTTCTTGTTTTGTCGTATTGCGGCATTACATTACTCAAATCCGCAGTAATTTCAGCGTTAAAAAGTTGGTCGCCTTGAATGGTTTTTGGTGCTGCCCAATTTGGCTCGTTAAGAGGCTTATCGCTCGCTGACCTTTATTCATGGCATTCCAATCTGCCGGGGGTTTTTTTGTACGAAAGAAGGTCTTTTAATGCCAGAAATTCACGCGCTGGAGAGTTGTTGGAATTCACCCAGTGTTGTTTGTGCGAATTCAGGTGATGTTTTTCGTGAGCACCACAGCCACGGAAACACTGGCTTACCTGTTCTGGTCGTTAAAAACTCCCTTTGCCATTGGCGTTCGCCTTTCACACATACTTCAACGTTCCCGATGTGACTGACGTGTGCGTTGGAGAGTTCGATGGAGTGAGAAATATTGACAAGGCGGACGTCTTTGCGCGCGAGATTCAGAATGGCGACGTAACGACCGACCGCATCTATCAGAACGTGCCGCAGCAGCAGACGCTGACATCGCCTGCAGACGTTGTACGGATCGAATCGGATTCGCGCTGTGCTGTGGTATGGAATGCATGGACCAATGATCGCAATATCGTGGACATCGGGGAAGGCAATCAGGCTCACTACGTTTGCGTCGAACGTGATGATATGGCCGACCACGCGCAAATTCTGTCTCCAGAGGCTAGCTACCAAGCTGTGATGCGAAAAGCGTATTAACGCTTATTGATCAGGTTTCCTTCCGCGTCGTCTGTTGAATCCGGTACATTGCGAAAAGATGGGCGCTGGCATTCATTATGTCAAGCATCACAGCGCCGATGGATCCCCAGAGCAGATTGCTGACGAACCAGAAACTGGTTGTGATGAGCATTGCCGCACGCAGCTTGACGCCTGACAGGCAGAGCAGGCCATAGCTGCCGACAATACTGCCTGCAATCGGGAAGACGTCACGGATGCCTTCGACAAGTGGCAAGGAGAGCGCGAGCTGGATTAGCGCAACGCCGACGAACCAGCGGATTCCTTTGCGGTAAATCGAGAGCCAGGTACGCGCGATATTGAGTCCGAGGCTTAGCGCGACAAGCCAGGCCCCGAAGAAAAGGAAATGTACGGTCAGGACGACCAAGCCGCTTGTCATCATGACTTTCAGCCGGCGATCACTGGTCGATGTGTAACCTACCAGTGATATCACAAAGGCTAGGATTCCCAATCCCTGTGCGATCATTTCGCGGGTTAGAAAGTTCATGGGTGGCTTTTATGTCGACGTCCGCAGGAATGTCGTTTACAGGGGTTTTGTATACCCGACGAACTGAACACCCGTGTTCGCCGGGATGGGAAAGGCTTCTGCATTGGCCATGACTTACAGAGTACGCAGCAACAGAAATAGACTTTCCCAGGCACTGCCCTTGCGGTAGAACACGGGAATCTGTTCAAACGGCGCGTCGACTTGTACGGTCTGTCCACCCTCGTACATCTTTCCGCTCCACAGATGAACCCACGTTTCGTCCTCGGGAAGGTACGCACGCCATTTGCTGACCGAGGACTTGTGTACCGGCGCCACAAGCAGATCTGCGCCATACATGTACTGGTCGTGAATCGTCCAGGTTTTCCGGTCATGTTCGTAATGCATTGCCAGCGGACGCTGTATCGGCAGGCCGGTTTCAACCGCCTCGGCTGACAACGACTTCAGGTACGGCGTCAATGTCGTGTAGATCCGGGTCATCCGGGCGAAGTGTTTAAGCGCCCTTTCCGACTGGTAGAACTGGAAGGACTCATCCGGCCGGTTGCTTTCATGCGTTCTCATCACAGGCGAGAAGGCGTTCATTTCTGCCCAGCGCATGAAGACTTCTTCAGTACGGACGTTGCCATAGAGCGTTGTATAGCCGCCAACGTCACTGTGACTGACGGCGTTGCCAATCAACCCGGACGACAGTGCTGCGCAAATGGCGGTCTCAAGGCCGTCATGCCGTGAGAAGTCGACGAGTTGATCACCGGCCCACATCAGCTTGCAGTACTTTTGCGACCCCGTATAGCCGGCACGCATGAAGAAGAGTATGTCGTCTGTCAGACCGGCTTCGGCGATAGCTTCAGCATTGACCCGGGCCCACAGTTCCGGCCATTTGTTGTGAACCTTCCAGCCGTCCTCGCCCGAGGCTACTTGCATGTCAGTCGGCTGATACTCGCCAAAATCGGCCATCCAGCCGGAGATGCCCATGTCCAGCATGCTCTGCTTGATGATTCGATCCTTGTACCACTGCCGACCGGCCTCGCTCGTGAAATCGACGAACCCGCAATCGAACTCGCCAAAATCGATCGTACATAGCGAGCCATCGGGGTTCTTCGTAAGCAGGCCTTTTTCCGCCGCTTCCTGGAACAACGGGCCGTCGGAACAGAGATTTGGATTGTTATAGACAAGGAAGCGTATGCCCTTTGCTCTGAGGTCCTTGATTCGCTGCGGAAGGTCTGGATAGCGCTTTTCATTCCATTGCCAGTCCCAGAAAAGGCGGGCACCGAAGGATGTCTGCCGCAGCCCGCACCAGTCCTCGCTCCACATGCCAGACACCTGAACACCGGCTTTCAGCGCTTGGTCCAGAATCTCGAAATTGCGTTCGGCACCGCGCTTGAGTCCGAGAATCGCACCGTTATAGACCCACTCAGGAATATGGCCGGAGTGACCAAAGCGTTTGGCCAGTTGTTTGATCAGACTCGCCAAGCTATCGCCGGTGTACAGCTCAAACTTGAAATCGTTATCCCAGACCTCGATTTCGTGGAACATCGGCGACGTAAAATCGAGGACGGAATACGCCGAAGAGTCGATATGCAGCGCGTAGTGCCGGCTTGAAATGAATGTCGGCTGCGGATAGTAGGTCGCGGCTTCGTGCGCGCCGGCCTGCCCGTCTTTCTCGGCAATCATCGTCATGCGGGTCGTCATGTCCCGCCCGACACCGGGCTCCTGGACCCACATGGGGAAGCGCCGCCCAGCCAGGTTGAAGTGCGAGAACTGTTCGCCACCGCCCCACAGATGCTCGCCGGTTTCGTTCTGCAAACGCAGCCAGAACCTGTCCAGCCCACCCAGCAAGCGGACATGGATTTCATCGCTGAATTTGCCAAAAGAAATGGTGGCCTCTGCGCTGGATGCGTTCGGTCGTTTCAAGGTCAGGATTGTCTGCTCAGCTTGATCGTCGAGTCCGATAAGCTGCAGCGGAAAGCGCTCGACTTTGCGATCGAGAACCTTGAAATTTCCGCGATAGAGATTGCTCTCACCCTGTCCCGTGCCGGCAAAGAACGTAGGCTCCGCATCGGAGTGCCTGATCAGAACAGCGTCGTTCAGGCTGATGCTGAAATTCTCTTTATTTCCCTGGAAAATCATATCCCCTCCAAATTCTCTTTTAGCCAACTCCGTCTTTTCTGGCACGCCAGGCTTGCCGAAAACGCTAACCGGCAGAAACGGGATTTCAATGAAGATTACTTGTAATGCACTTGCAGGTTCGGGCCGATAAGCGCCGCAACGGCGCCTTTGGAAATCGGTACCGGGTTTTCCGGATGAGCCAGCATCCACTTTCCCCTCCGGAAAAGGAGACGTGATTCGGGATCATTTTTCTGAATATTCACATCGGCGGGCAGATCGGTATTTGTTCCCAGAGGCAGGACGATGGCGGCCTTGAATCCCGCATCGCTAACCCGGCTTGGTGCGAGATGCAGCGCCGTTGGCTTGAGTTCGAGCGCGGTTCCTGCGGGTACAAAGAACGCTTCGACATTGGACACGTCCATGGTGAAATTCTTCATGCGCCCGTAGTCGGCCAACTGCAGCACAAGATCTGTCTGCGCAACAATAACTTCAATCGATTTGTGGTATTCAAGGCCGTTGAGCAGGCTGCTATTGCCATTGCAGTAACCGGCCTGAATCGGCATTCCGGCAAACAGCGTATCGCGCACTTCGGCAAATGGCGGAAGTGCCTCCATGCCCGTTTCTCCTGGAATGTAAATATTCCCCTGTGGCGGGATGATGGTCTGTGTATCAAGATAGCGAAGCCACGAACTGAAGTCGTACCCGGCAAGAACGCGTCCGTAGAGGGCGAACTGGCTATCAGAAACGTGATGCATCGGAAGATGCGGATTGAGCGCGCGTAGCTTTTCCATAGGAATCCTTGTGTCCTTCAGGTGACAATAAGCAACAAAGGGCAACAACGGATCGCACCGATGCTACCCTTGTTGAGCGTGGTCGCCGTGTTACTCGGTAACGGTGTTGTCCCACGCATTCTGGAATATCTCAAGGCCTTTTCTGGTGTAAGGATGCTCAAGGCCACCCTGGTAAACCGCCAGGCCGCAGGTCACGATATCGGCACCCAGGCGGGCGGCATCAACGATCTGTTTGCTGCTGCGCAGCGCGGCGAGGATGATCTCGGTCTTGAAGCCATAAGTGCGATAGATGGAGATGATGTCGCTGATGTATTGCGTGCAGTCATCGCCATGCTCTTCCTTCCAGCCGACGAAGGGGGAGACGAAAAGCGCGCCATTTTTTGCTACGGGCAAGGCTTGTGACGGAGAGAACACCAGCGTGACATTGGTGCGGATGCCTTCTTTCTCGAGCAGTCGCGAGGCGGTGATACCTTGTGCGGTGCACGGAAGCTTGATGACGAAATTGGTACTCAGCGGGGCGATCAGATGCGCCTCGGCAATCATGTCGGTTGCCTGGGTGAGATGGGGATTGATTTCGACGGAAACCGGGAACTGCTCATAACCCTTCAGGTCATGATCTTTCAGCCACGCGGCGATATCCTTCAGGACGACCTTGAGTGGTTTGCCACTCAACTGGATGTGACGAGGGTTGGTGGTCACGCCATCAATTCCGAAGGTGTTGTAGGCCAAATCGATTTCGTCAAGCTTCGCGCTGTCAAGGAAGTACTTCATGTCCATCACTCCTGTTCATATTGATCGATGAATTTACGTCGCACGATTTGTCGTGCGACAGAAAAAATAAACCTGCCAAGCCACATCCAAAGAAGACATCAACTACGCATTAACTGCAACTCGGCGATGTTGCTTTATGTACGTTATAAAACACACAAAATCATAATACGCCATAAATTTGCAAAAACAACACAAATCTGATCACAAAATTACAATAATTATTACCTGGGACTCGGTTCCCGGTCGCTGCGCTTCGGACCGGTCATGAGCCTGGAAGCCATTTGCGATCGCGTTCAACAAAAAACTGTTGTGTCTCTGATTTTTTCGCCTGTTGGCCGGTGGCCCAGGATGCCCGTAAAATAAGGATCTGCAGACATGATCCGCTGCAGGCCAATATTTTTGCGGGTCTTCAGTGATATGGTTCAGAGATCGTTTATCCATGAGGATTTCACTGCTTGGTCATTAATCAGTTGCGTTGAAACGCTTACTGCTCTGGTCCCTGTGGTAGCGCAGATGATCACCGGCTTGCGGTGGGCTGCAAACGCGCGAACATCCCCCATCCGGCCCGAATTCATGGCGACTGCCGTGGTCAGTGATCGTTGAACAAAAAGCTGCCTCGCGCCGAGGAATTCGCAGGAACTGCTGTTCGTATCGGGAGTTTGTACTTCCTTCCTCAATATTTGTGGTTGATATTTTTCATTTTTAAGACTAAAGTCCAGAAAACGCCAAAAACGGACAATTAAGCTCATGCGAGGGGCGGATTTGTGATCATATCCTTCTCCTCAACATGCCGGTTTGCCAAATGGCGCGAGGAATCAAAGCACGAATCAATGGATTACGATCAGGAGAAGTCAGATGGCACAGTTGAAACCACGAATTGGTGTTGTTGCAGTCGGTCGCTCAACCTTCGATATCGAGTACGCCAACGAGGTCTTCGATAAGGCCTGGGCTGGCCTGCATACCCTTTCTGCAGAGATCATTGGCGAAAAGGCACTGCATTTCGAGAGCGAAGCCGCGCTTGCCGCGTTTGCCAGCGTCAACGCCGCCGGCATCGATATGCTGCTGCTGTTGCAGGTGACGTTTACCGACTCGTCCGTTTGTGCTGAGATGGCCAAGGCGCTCAAGGTGCCACTTGTACTCTGGACCTTCTCTGAGGAGCGCACCGGAGGGCGTTTGCGCCTGAACTCGTTCTGCGGTGTCAATCTCGCAAGTCATACGCTCACGCGGATGCAGAAATCGCTGGACAACGTTCACGGCGCGCCTGACAGCCCCGAATGTCTGGCGAGAATTGACCAATTGGCGCGGGCCGCTGCTGTCGTGCGCAAGCTTGATGGCTCTAAGATTCTGGTCGTTGGCGAGCACCCTGTCGGGTTTGACGCGTGTAATTATGATTCACAGATGCTCAAGTCGCGATTCGGTGTTGAAGCCACGATGACCCCGGTGAGTGATTTCATTGACAGCGTAAAACAATTGCCCGATTCCGTTGCGGACGAACCCTACGCCCGACGGGCCAAGGATTTTCCGAATCTGGGCGAGATGGATCAGGAAGCTACGCGCAAGTCGCTCAAGGTGTACGCTGCCCTCAGTTCACGGGCCAAAACGGAAGGTCTTGATGGTATCGCCGTTCGTTGCTGGCCGGAATTTTTCACGCAATATGGATGCGCGGCGTGCGGTGCCATTGCGCTGATGAACGAAGACCGTGTTCCCGGCGGTTGTGAGGCCGACATGTTCGGCGTGATTTCATCGTTGATATTGCAATGGTCGTCCAACCAGGGCGCATTCAATACCGACCTCGTCGATATTGACCCCGAAAGCAACACCATGGTGTTCTGGCATTGTGGGCAGGCACCGATTGAAATGGCAGATCCGGACGTTCAACCCATTGCCACTATCCACACCAATCGCAAATTGCCGTTGCTTTCGCAGTTTCCGCTCAAGCCCGGGCGCATCACGCTGTGCCGCATTACCCAGGGAGAAGGGAAGCTACGCATGATGATCGCCGGTGGCGACATGCTTAAGGCACCACTCGCTTACGCCGGTACTTCAGGTGTAGCCCGCCTTGACGTGGCGGCCGACGTTTTCCGCCAACGACTGCTGGATGCCGGCATGGAACATCACTGCTCGCTGACCTACGGCGATCATCGTCCGGTTTTGCGACAAATTGCGCGCTATCTGAAACTCGACGTAATCGAACTGGCTTGATTTGATCCGCGTTGGCCTGCTCCCCGCTTGCAGGGGATACAGGCCGAATGCCCGAAAACGTTGATAGCCGCGCAGGAAACATGGAATGGAAATATACCTATTGCTGGGCTTCGTTGTACTGATTACCCATTTTCTGGAAGGAATCACAGGATTTGGTTGCACGGTGCTGGCCCTTCCGTTTGCGATCATGCTGGTGGGTACAAAGCAAGCCGTACCGGTGTTGCTGTTCCTCGCACTGCTGTTGGCGCTTTACATCGTCGTTATTGACCGGAAGAAAATCGTCTGGAAAGAGTTCTTTAAAATCGTTCTGTTTGTTGGGCTGGGCCTTCCGGTTGGAATGCTCACCTTCACCTACCTGAACGAAGTTGTTCTCAAATACATCCTGGGCGTTTTCATGATCGTGGTTTCGATTCGCGGTCTGCTGGCATTTGTCATGTCGCTGAACGAAAACAAGTTGCCCAAATGGATACTCGACATTCTTCTTTTTATTGGTGGATTCATTCACGGTGCCTTTGCCTCAGGCGGGCCGCTAGTCGTCATTTATGCCAAGAAAGCGCTGCCGGACAAGAGCAATTTCAGAGCCACGATCTGCATGCTCTGGGTGACCTTGAATACGGTGATGCTGACGCAGAATCTGGTGATGGGGAAAATGACTTCGGAAATATGGGAAATCATCGCCATCTGCATGCCCTTCCTGCTGGTCGGAACCCTCGCTGGAAACTGGGCACACCATCACATCAAAGACAAGTACTTTACTCAAATCGTATACGGCGTGCTGCTGGTGTCCGGTTTGTTCATGTTCAGATAGTCAGCTAGTGAAATCGCAGCACTTTTCGTGTGGAGACTTAAATGAATTTCGACTTTTTTATGCCAGTGAAGGTGATCTTCGGGCAGGATCGGAAGAAAGACCTGGGCAAGCTGGTCGGCGGGCGCAAGACGATGATCGTGACCGACGCCGTCATGGTCAAGCTCGGCCTGATCGACAGCATCAAGGCGTGTATCGATGCTGAAGTAATCGTTTTTGACGGCATTGAGCCTAACCCGACCGTCGAATCGGTTAACGAGGCCGCAAGAATTGGCCGGGCACAAAAGATCGAGTGTGTCATCGGCGTAGGTGGTGGCAGTTCGATGGATGCCGCCAAGGCAATCGCGACCATGATCACAGCCGAAGGTGACTTCGACGATTATTTTTACGGCACCAGGCTGATTACCAACAAGCGCGTCGGCTTGTACGTCATGCCAACCACTTCCGGTACCGGCAGTGAGGTGACCAGCGTCGGCGTATTTACCGACAAGAAGAAAAATTTCAAAAAGCCGTTTCTGTCCAACGAGTTTTTTGTCGACGCGGCCATTCTTGATTCGACACTAACGCATACCATGCCCAAACGCGTCACGGCCGTGACCGGCTTTGATGCCTTCTGTCACGCGATTGAGGCGTATTGGTCAGTCAACGCCCAGCCCATCAGCGACGGTGCCGGACTGCTGGCCTGTGATTTGGTGATCAGGAATTTGAAGAAGGCATTTGATGATGGCAGCGATTCTACCGCTCGCGACAACATGGCGATGGCCAGCCTGATGGCCGGTGTTGCCTTCAGCCAGACGCGGACGACGGCTTGCCACGGTATCAGCTACCCGCTGACGACCTACGGCAAGTTCGACCATGGTTCTGCGTGTGCCATAACGCTGGTGTCGTTCATTCGCTTTAACTATTCCGTCGCGACGGAAAAAATGGATCGTCTGATTGCCTTCTGCGGCTTCAAGAGCAACGACGAGCTGGCTGATTTCATGCAAAACCTGATGGAATACACCGGCATGATCACCAAGCTGAGCGCTGCCGGAATTGACGAAGGCATGCTGGATACGATTGTGGACGAAGGGTTCGCTCACAATCTGACCAAATTGAATCCACGGGTTGTGGATAAGGACAGCCTGAGCAAAATTCTCAAGGCACTATTTTAGTAAGCAAGGGGTTGAATGATGGATCAGGAAAAATTGCTCTTTCTCAAGGACAAAGCTCGGGAGGCCAGGTATCTGGCCATCAATGCTCTGGGGAATTTTGGCGTTGGTCACGTTGGCGGCAGCATGTCGGTCATTGAAGTCATGGTCGCACTCTATTACAGCGAAATGCAGGTCGATCCAGAAAATCCGAAGTGGGATGACCGTGATCGCCTGGTGGTCTCGAAAGGCCATTCCGGGCCGGCGCTGTATTCCGTTCTCGCCATGAAAGGCTATTTTGACCGGAAAGAACTGCTCACCCTGAATCAGCCGGGAACCAACCTGCCTAGCCATTGCGACATGAAGAGAACGATTGGTATCGACATGTCCACTGGTTCCCTCGGGCAGGGCATCTCGGCGGCAGTCGGAATGGCCATAGCCGCCAAACTCGACAAGAAGGCGATCAAGGTTTACACGATCATTGGCGATGGCGAGAGCCAGGAAGGCCAGGTTTGGGAGGCCGCTCTGCTTGCCAATTCACGCAAGCTGGACAACCTGATTGCCTTTACCGACTACAACAAGTTGCAACTGGATTCCTACACGGATGACATCAATACGCTGGAGCCATTGACCGACAAGTGGGCCGCCTTCGGCTGGTTCGTCCAGTCAATCGACGGGCACGATTTCCCGGCGCTCATCGAAGCAATTCAGAAGGCGAAGGCAGTTGTTGGCCGTCCGTCGATGATCATTCTGAACACCGTCAAAGGAAAAGGATTCTCCTTCTGCGAAGGCGTCGTACGTTCCCACAACATGGTCATCACTCAGGAAACTCTGAAGAAGGCTTTGGAAGAACTCAATTACAGTGAGCAGGGAGTGTAACGGCGATGAAAGAACAAAGAGAACTCAGGGACATCTTCTGCGAAGTCCTGATGGAAGTTGCGGAGCAGGATGAGCGCGTCGTTCTGCTTGAAGCGGATCTGATGTTGGCGGCCGGAACCTATCCCTTCAATAGCAAGTTTCCTGACCGTACCTTCAACGTCGGTGTCAGTGAAGCCAACATGATGGGAGTTGCCGCGGGCTTGAGCGCCATGGGGAAGATTCCGGTTGCGACAACCTTCACCCCGTTTGCCAGCCGCCGCGTCTACGACCAGGTGTTTCTGTCGATCGCCTATGCCGGCCTCAACGTCAAAATCCGCGGTCTTGATCCCGGTATCGCGGCGCAGTTGAATGGCGGGACGCATATGTGTTTCGAAGATATCGGACTGATGCGCAACATCCCGACCATGACCGTCGTTGAGCCGGTCGACGAGATTCAGATGCGTCGGATGCTGCCCGAAATCATCAAGCACCCAGGGCCGGTTTATTTCCGCACCTACCGCATGAATGCCGACAAGATTTATAACGATGATTACAAATTCGTCTGGGGCAAGCCGGATTTGTTGGTTGACGGCAAGGACGTGGTGATCTTTGCGACCGGCATTCTCGTTCAGAACGCCCTTGATGCCGCTGAGTTGCTCAAGGCCGACGGGATAAGCGCCAAGGTCTATAACGTGCATACCATCAAGCCGCTGGATGCCGACACGATTTTATCGGCGGTCAAGGAAACCGGTGCGGTGGTAACCGCCGAAAACCATAGCGTCATCAATGGTCTGGGTAGCGCCGTTGCCGAGCTTCTGGTCGAAAACTATCCGGTGCCGCTGGAGCGTGTTGGGGTCAAGGACATCTTTGGCGAAGTCGGAAAGCTCGACTATCTGTTCAAACGATTCTCGCTGGAAGCGACCGATATTGCCGCCGCCGCTAGAAAAGCCGTGAGCAGGAAAAAAGCGTGATATTCGGCGTGTCCGAATCGTCTTGTGCAAGCATTGCCAAACAATTATTGGAGTACTAAATGAAGATCGTCATCGGTTCAGACAAGTCGGGGTTCTCTCTCAAGGAGGAATTGAAGAAGTTTCTGGTCGAGCAAGGACACGAGGTCGATGATTGTGGCCTGACCGATCCTGACGGCTTCAAGCCCTTCTTTGAAGTTGCACCCGTTGCCGCCCGGAAGATCCAGAACAAGGAAGCCGAGCGCGCCATTCTGGTGTGTGGAACCGGTGCCGGGATGGCCATAATTGCCAACAAGTTCAAGGGTGTTTATGCCGTCACCGTCGAGGGAAGCTATACCTCACGCATGTCGAGAATCGTCAATCAGGCCAACGTGATCACCATGGGTGGCTGGGTTGTCGCGCCGCAGCAAGGTGTCGACATGGTCTCGAGGTGGCTGTCGGCTTCGTTCACCGAAGGCTTTCCGGAAGATCGGCAGAAGTTCCTGTGTGGCGCATTTGAGAAGGTCGCCATGATAGAAGAAGCCAATTTCAGAGACCAGTAGCCGTCGGTCAATTCCTTTTTGGAGAACACAGAAAATGTTTAAGAGCGTCCTGCATGAAATGGCGTCAACTACACCGACACAATACTGGCTGGATTCGTGTTCGCAGAAGGAGTTGGCCTTCGCACTTGAAAACGGAGCGGTCGGTGCCACCACCAATCCATTGATTGTTACCGCTGTGCTGGAAAACGAGCTCCCGGCTTATGAGGCCATCATCAAAGGCTTCGTCAAAGACCTGCCGGAAGCCACGGAAGATGAAATCGCGTGGAAAACGATCGAATACATGGCCATACAGGG